>JBEHXF010000004.1:0-66779 GCA_048498835.1 Chlamydiota bacterium
ATGTTCGCAATCCTGGAGAAAAACCGTGGGTCGATCTCACCCTCGATTGGCTCCGCCGCTTGCAGATCCCCTACACCGCCCAAAACTACACCCATTATCGCCTCGAAGGACGGACCCAACTCGCCCCCTTTCAATACACCGTCCCAGGTGACTTCAGCAGCGCAGCCTATCCCCTTGCTGCCGCTCTTCTCACCCGCTCCCATCTCACCCTAAACAACATCGATCTCACTGATTCTCAAGGAGATAAGGCGATTATTCCCATCCTTCAACAGATGGGCGCCCGCCTCACACATATAGATAGAACTCTCACCCTAGAGCCCAGCCCATCACTTCAAGGGGCTGCTATCGACCTAGACCAGTGCATCGATGCCCTACCCATTCTCGCCGTCATCGCCTGCTACGCCACTACATCCACCGTTCTCTACAATGGCGCCATCGCCCGCACCAAAGAATCGGATCGAATTGCGACTATTTCCACCGAACTCCGCAAAATGGGCGCCCAGATCGAAGAAAAACCCGACGGTCTCATCATCCACCCCTCAAAGCTCCATGGCGCCCTTCTCGATAGCCATTCCGATCAACGCATTGCTCTCAGCCTCGCAGTCGCCGCTCTCGCCGCCCACGGCCCAAGCAAAATCAGCAACACCAGCTGCATGGCCAAAACCTATCCCACCTTTGTCACCGACTTACAAGCTCTCGGAGCAAAATTAAACTCAGAAGTAGGAATGCAGAAGGCAGAAATAAAAATGGGTTAAACCTCTTCCTCCTTTTGCATTCTGCCTTCTGACTATGCTAACTTTTCTCTATGAAGAATTTGATTCTCTTTGGATTTCAAGGATCTGGCAAGACGTATCTAGGCAAAGAGCTGGCTGCCAAATTAGGTCGTCCTTTTCTCGATACCGATGCTTTGATTTTTGAACAAACAGGAAGAACTGCGCGCGAATGCTTTCAACTTTTGGGTGAAGTGCGCTTTCGCGAGCTGGAATCGACAATCATCTTATCTTTGCCTCGAGCAGGGCATGTGATTTCACTCGGCGGTGGGGCTGTGCTCTCACGCAAAAATATGACCCATTTGCAATCGATCGGGAAACTGATTTATCTCGATACAAGCTTTGAAATAATAGAAAAACGAATTGCAGCAAATCCCCTCTTTGTCAAAGACTCTCTTCGCTTAACCTATGAGAAGCGACGACGTATTTATGAATCAATTCCCGCTCACCGCATCCTCATCGATCAGGAGAACATATGGCCTCTAATTTCTTCGGACAAATTTTTCGCATCACTACTTTCGGCGAATCGCATGGACCTGCCATCGGTGTCGTGATCGATGGGTGTCCAGCTGGCCTCTCAATTACTGCCGTCGAGATCAATCAAGAACTGGCGTTCAGAAGACCAGGCTCTAGCCCTTATACTTCACCTCGCAAAGAATCGGACCAGGTTGAAATTCTCTCCGGTATCTTTGAAGGACAAACAACTGGTGCACCGATCGCTCTTCTCATCCGAAATAAAGATGCAGACTCGAGCGCTTATGAATCGATCAAAGACCTCTATCGACCGGGTCACGCCAATTTTACCTATCTCGCGAAATACGGCCTGTTTGATTATCGAGGAGGCGGCCGCGCTTCCGCCCGTGAAACGACAGCGCGTGTCGCTGCAGGCGCCATTGCAAAAAAACTTCTCTCTCTTCACCAGATTGAATGCACCGCCTACATCGCTGAGCTCGGAGGCATTTCGATTGAAGAGCCCGATTTAGCGACTCTCCGAAAAAAAACCTACGCGAGCCCGATCTTCTGTCCCGATCCCAAAGCAACTCTTGCGATGCTGCGCGAGATCGAGATTGTAAAAGAAGAAAAAGATTCTCTCGGCGGCATCGTTGCCTGCGTCGCACATCTGCCCATTGGTCTCGGAGACCCTGTCTATAGCAAGCTAGAAGCTCTTCTCGCCTCTGCCATGCTCTCAATCCCTGCTTCAAAAGGTTTTGAAATTGGCGCAGGGTTCGCCGCCGCCCGCATGAGAGGTTCTGAACATAACGATGCCTTTGATCTCGATGTTCACGGCAACCCCGCCCCAGAAACCAATCGAGCGGGTGGAACCCTTGGCGGGATTTCAACAGGCTCTCCCCTCACTTTCCGTGTCGCGTTCAAGCCTACCTCAAGTATTAAAAAGCTCCAATCCACCGTTTCTCTCTCCGGAGAAAAAACAACCTTTCTCCTCCCCGAAAATGCGCGTCACGATCCCTGCATTGCCATCCGCGCCGTCCCCGTCGTCGAAGCGATGACAGCCCTCGTCCTCGCCGACACCCTACTTTTAAACCGCCTAGCTAAAATCAAAAGCGAGCAAGAACTCCCTTCTATAAATAAAAATTAAACACCGAGAGCACCGAGATCCACCGAGAAAAATAAGGTAAAAAATGACTTTGCTTAGAGACGAACCAATTATCGATTATACCCAGCGATTATATGACGAATTAACAAGTAAAATAATAAAATCCGCCATTGAAGTTCATAAAGCACTTGGTCCTGGTTTATTAGAAACCGTATATGAAACATGTCTAATAAGTGAATTAAAAGATTCGGGATTAAAGGTTGAGTGGCAAAAATCTCTCCCTATTGAATATAAAAATGTCAAATTGGATTGCGGATATCGGCTAGATATATTAGTTGATGAATCGGTGATTATCGAGGTTAAGGCAGTTGCTGAGTTAGGAAAGCTCCATGAAGCTCAATTACTTACTTATCTTAAACTATCTAAGTGTCGAGTGGGACTCTTGATCAATTTCAATGTTAAAATCTTAAAACAAGGTGTTCGTCGGATCATTGTTTAACATTGTTTTTCTCGGTGGATCTCGGTGCTCTCGGTGTTTATTCTTTCCTCCTCCATCCACACACGATCTGGAGCTATCCGTGGATGAGGATGCCGATGATCACGAAGAGGGCGCCGATCACAGCGATCAGGTTGGACCAAATGAGGACTTTGTTTTTGATGAGAAGGCCATAGACAAACCAGCTGGAAACCGCGACTAGGGCAAAGAGAAACCCTGTCATCGAAACGTCTTTGGCCGAATGGTTTATAAAAATTTTAATACCCTGCACGTAAAAGAGGAGTTGGCCGAGAATTCCTATGAAGAACATGTACTTTTCATAGTAGCGTATGGCTCGGGCTTTTGACTGAGCTTGGGCTTCAGGTTCCATCATTACTTCCTGTTATGCGTAGGATAAGAGGGAGGGGGTATTTCGACAACTAAATCAATTTTTATGTGCACTGATTATTTTACTCTTTGTGTATAGAGTGAGAAATGGACGACAACTGGCATTTAAAAACCGTTGAAGAGACCTTTATTACCCTGAAATCAGGGTTAAAAGGGCTTACCCATATCGATGCTAAAAAGAGACTGCGGGAGTTTGGGCCCAATCGATTAGAAACCTCAAAAGGGCCGTCCGCCTGGGTAATTTTCTTTCGCCAGTTCATGAACCCTCTGATTCTCATCCTCATTGTAGCCTCAGCCGTGAAATTATTCGTGTCGGGATTTCTCGATGGAGCTGTCTTAATCACAACCATTTTACTCATGGCGTTCATCGGCTTTTTCCAGGAGCGAAAAGCAGAAAAAGCCATGCGCGCATTGAAAAAGTTAGCGGCTCATAAGTCGAAAGTCATTCGAAATAGCAAAGTAGAGATGGTATTGACGGAGAATTTGGTCCCTGGAGACCTCATTCTGTTGGAAATGGGCGATAAGGTGCCAGCTGACGCTCGGCTAATTGAAGTCAAGACGTTGAAAATAGACGAATCGATGCTCGATGGAGAATCGATCCCTTCGGAAAAGCACTCAAGAGCACTGGAAGGTACCCCGGTTGTCGCTGATCGGGAAAATATGGTCTATGCCGGTACCGTCGTGTCTTATGGAAAAGCATCGGCCGTAGTGGTTGCAACGGGGATGAAGACCGAGCTCGGAAAAATCGCAGCGAGTATTGATGAGATTCATCCTGAGCCAACGCCTGTTCAGCGGAGCATCCAATCGATCGGAAACTGGATGCTAGTCATTGTCTTTATAGCAATCGCTCTGTTTGCACTCATTAGCTTTTATAAAGGAATGCCGTGGATCGACATCTTCCTCTTAGGTGTTGCTGCAGCTGTTTCCGCTATTCCCGAAGGATTGCCGATCGCTTTTACGACGACGCTTGCAGCGGGAATGAATGAGATGGCAAAGCGAAATGCGATCATCCGCAAATTGATCGCTGTTGAAACTCTGGGCTCTACGACTGCAATCTGCTCCGATAAAACAGGAACTCTCACTCTCAATCAAATGACAGTCACAACTCTCTACACCTTTGAAAGAACAGTGGAAGTGGGTCAACATTGTGAATGTTTGCCACTCTTTAAACAAATGTTCGAAATTGGAGCCCTTTGCAATGATGCGCATCTTTCCAAAGAGGGTGGAGAATTTAAAACGATTGGCGATCCAACTGAAGGCGCCCTCCTTTCGGTCGCTGCCAAAGCCGGCTTTCAATTTAACTCTCCTCGGCTCAATGAAATTCCATTTTTAAGCGAAACCCGCTACATGGCCACCCTTCACGAAACAGAACTTGGAAAGCGAATTTATGTAAAAGGTGCGCCGGAAAAAGTCCTTTCCCTGTGTGGGTTGATTCAGACGCAAAATGGAACGATTCCTCTCGAGGGAGCTGCAAAGGAGCAAATCCAACAAGCCATCGATCAGATGACCGAAAAAGCGCTTCGCCTGATCGCAGTTGCTTACCTCGATTCCTCAGACCTTATAGAAGAAGCGTTCACAGGCAAACTGATTTTCGCGGGCATTTTTGGGATGATCGATCCGCCTCGAAAAGAAGCGATGGAAGCGATTCACTCTTGCCGCCAAGCGGGAATTCGGGTGTCCATGATCACGGGTGACAATAAAAAAACAGCATTGGCCATTGCTAAAGAATTAGGCATCTCCACTCGACATGCTCTGACTGGAGAAGAATTGAGCGCGCTGAGCGATCCAGAGTTAAAAGAGCGGTCGAAAACAACCTCTGTCTACGCGCGAGTAGAACCCGCTCATAAACTGCGGATTGTCCGAGCGTTTCAATCCAACGGGCAAATCGTTGCAGTGACAGGCGATGGAATCAATGATGCTCCGGCACTTGAAGCATCCAATATTGGCATTGCCATGGGGCTTACAGGGACCGACGTGGCCAAAGAGTCAGCTGATATGATTTTGGCTGATGATCGATTCGACTCGATTGTTGCGGCAGTAGAAGAGGGAAGAGCTATTTTCAATCGACTCCGCAATGTGTGCGCTTTTCTTCTGACCACTTGCATCGGCGAATTGTTTGGGCTTATTTTAGCCGTCTTTTTTATCGGCTTAGCGCCTCTATTGCCGCTCCAGATTCTCTGGGTCAATCTCGTCTCGGGTTCGGTCATTGCCATTCCGCTTGGATTTGAGCCGAAGATCGGCGACGAGATGAAACATCCGCCGCGCGATCCCCATTCGATGCTTCTCTATCCAGGCATGCTCTATCGAATCGGTTTTCTAGCAATTCTGTTAGGAGCAGGGACCTTTTCCATCTTCTACTATACTTATCATCATACCTCGCTAGAAAAAGCGCGCACCATGGTTCTTTGCGCTCTCGTCGCTTTCGAATGGCTGATTGCACTGAAGATGCGCTCTGAAGAGCTTCCGATCCGAAAAATAGGTATTTTTAAAAATCCAAGTCTTCTCTTAGCAATCGGAGTGGCGCTTCTTCTTCATCTGTTGATCCTTTATATTCCGGCTCTGCAGGTTCTTTTTCATACACAACCTCTTTCTTTAAGTGAATGGGGAATCGCTCTACTGCCAGGGATTTCCATTTTTATTTTAGAAACACTGCGTAAAGAATTCTTACCGAACCTATTCAGCGCAGGAAAATGGAGAAGCGTTAAATAACTATTAGATAAAAAATTCGAATTATGACAAACAGAAAACTAGATTAAATGATAGATGGAGAGCTTCATGAATAAGAAAAAACTAATCAGCTATGCACTTTGCGCAATCGGTGTATTCATGATGGCTTATGGCCTTTATTCCCGCAGTAACATGTCCACGGCGGAAGTTAAAATCCATGAAATGACCCAGTCTAAAAATTCTCTCGTAAAAAAAATGGGCAAACAGATGGAATCAAAAGTTTCATCTTACGGAACAAAAGTTCGATTCTTTCTCTATGCTGGAGCGCTCCTCATCGTCGTAGGCGGCGCTGGAGTGGTTCTCACTTGGAAACACCGAAAATCCAAGTAATCTGTACATTGCTGAATAAATCGGCTCGCTCTATGCTCATAACATGAGTCTGCCGATTTTAAAACAACGCCCCGCCTCTATTCTACTCTATTGGCCAAATCTCGTTGGCTATCTCCGAATTGTTCTTTTGATTGCGGGTCTTGCCATCGTCCTCAAAGCCCCTTTGCTGGGCTTTTTCATCCTTCTCACCAGCGGTTTGATGGATGCGCTCGATGGTTTTCTCGCCCGAACACTCAAACAATCTTCAAAATTTGGAGCGATTCTCGATTATGCGCTCGATCGAGCCACGGTCGCCAGTTTCTTTGTTCTTCTCTGCATCGCCTATCCGACTTATTGGCTACTTTTCAATAGTCTTCTCAGCTTAGACATTATGAGCCATCTCTTTCATCTCATCGCCAGTCATGCTCAAAAGAAAAAAAGTCATAAAGAGATCAGCCAGCAAGAACCCCTCCTTTTACGCCTCTATTATGCCAATCGCTTCAATCTCACGACTACATGCCTTATGCACGATCTCTTCTTGGGGTTTCTCTTCCTCCATGCCTATTTTCCCCTTCTCTCTGTCAAACTTCTCGCTTTAGTAATGTTCCCCGGATTTCTTTTTAAAACTCTCATCCATATCGCAAAAGTCATCCGCTCCTCGCACATTTTAATCGACGCTGAGTCTTATGACGAAGAATCTTAAACTGTCCAACCGAGTAACCCTCATTGTCACTGTTCCTGAGACGCATGCCGATAAAGTGAGAGCGGCGATGGGAAAAGCGGGAGCTGGCCGAGTGGGCCATTACTCCCATTGCTCTTTTTCTGTAAAAGGGACTGGGCGATTCATCCCCACGGCAGGAGCCCACCCCTTTATTGGCAAAGAAGGAGTTTCCGAGACCGTCAACGAAGAGCGAATCGAAACCGTCTGTTCACTCGATTGTCTCGAAGCAGTCATCGCTGCGATCAAAGAGGCTCATCCATACGAAGAGACAACGATCGATCTCTACCCCATCTACGAAATGGGCATTAAATCGCCTTCTCGGCCTTCTTAAAGAAACCTTCGACTAACTCTTTCTGATAAGGGACAAATCCAGAAAACAAAGAATTTTTCGCCCCGCGAGTGACTAACAGTCGATCGAGCAATTCTGTTTTCAACGAGCTATCTGCTTTTCTATCGATCACCACCGAAGGGCAAGGGAGTCCATCTTGTGAGTCGATGATCCGCGTTGTCTCCCGATTCTTTGGATTGGCGAGCCACACCGCCTCCATCACCATCGTCGCTTCAACCCGACCTGCAACAACTGCATCGATTTGTTTTTGCCAAGCGCCGACGCCGATAATCTCAGAAAAAAATCGCTTTAATGAAGCACTTTTTTCAGCGAGAAATAGCCCACAGCCAAAGTAGCTACTCGTGCAAAAACGATGGATAAAACCTAAGCGCTTCCCCTCTAACTGATCCCACCGTTGAATGGGGCTCTCTTTCTTCACGATGAGCAAGCTTTTAAAAGTCGTTTTCCCTCCACTGAGCGCCGTAGCCACACCTTCATAAAATGGATCGGTCCGAAGATAAAACTGATTGGCCACAGGTAAATAACCAATCAGTGCGTGATGAGCCTTCAATTCCTCTGTCAACTTCGCCATATCGTCATATCCCACCACTTCCATTTGATAGCGGTGAATAAACTCAATCCAATCCCTCTCTTCAAACGGAAAACCCAAATTTACATCGTGAGCAAAACGTCTTTTTTCCATAAAATCCTTTGCATGACGATCAATTGTTGGCCCTCTCCTCAGCAACTCTTACTTCTCCAAGCTGCTCTACTTGAGCCTCCACAAGCATCGATACACGATTGGAGCCAGTTTGATCTACAAAAAATTGATCCAGTCTCTACGACCCTCCTACCATTCATCTATAAAAAATATCCGTCTTTTGGCCAAAACCACTATCGACACACCTGGATCTCCAATCTGCATCTCTTTTCCAAAATCAAACCCTTTCTAGACGCCGATCTCTGCCTCCTCAAAGGAGCCGCGATGATCCTCCATTACTATCGAGATCCAGGGCTTCGGGTCATGGGAGATGTCGATCTTCTCGTCCCGCGGAGCAAAGCTAAAGTCACAATAGAACGATTCATCCAAGCTGGGTGGCTTCCCATCAAAGACAAGATTGCCCAGAACGACCTCGACCGCTTTATCCGCCGTTCCCATGCGCTCATGCTCACCGACCGAGAAGGAAACAATCTTGATCTCCATTGGGCTCTTCTCTCCGATAGTGGAATCGATCCCCTCTTTGCAAACCACACCTACCGGATCATCGAAAGCTCTTCCTCTCTCCTTCCGTCTGCAAAAATCCTCTGTCCGGAAGATCAACTTCTCCACACCTTTTTTCACGGTCTAAAATACAGTCCTGAGCCACTGATCCGGTGGATACCAGACGCCACCTATATCCTCAGACAAACGCCCCACTTCGATTGGGATTACTTTTTTTCTCAAGCCAAAAAAATCCGAATCGAATGGGCGATCTCTCAAGCTCTCCGTTATCTTCACGACCATTCTTTCGTCTCGATCCCGATCCAACTCAATTATCGCCCTACACGTAAAGAGAAAAACTATTTCCTCTTTCTCAACAAAAAACCCAACTTCTTTTCCACTCTCTTATCTTATTGGCACTGTCATCTCCGAAATACCGAGGCGCTCCTTCCTCTTTTCACTTTTCCTAACTATGTAAAACAGGTCATGCAATGTCCAACTTGGACCCAATTTTTTCTCTTTTTATGGCGTAAATTATGAAAGTAAGCATCATCATTCCCGTCTGGAATGGAGCCAAATATCTAGCCGAAGCCATTGAATCGGCTCTCGGGCAAGATTATCCCGACATAGAGATCATCGTAATCAATGATGGATCAAGTGATAACTCACAAGAAGTGATCGATACTTATCAACATCGCATCGTCGCCATCTATCAAGAAAATAAAGGACTCGGAGGAAGCCGCAATACAGGCGTCCGAGCATCTACAGGCGATTATCTTGCCTTTCTCGATCAAGATGATCTTTGGGCGAAAACAAAGCTCTCAGCTCAAATGAACGAGATGTTAGCCAATAAAAACGAAGACCCTCTCATCTTTTCGCAAGCCGAACAATTCATCTGCCCCACCCTTCCTCCTGAAGAGCGCCACAAAATCCTACTCTCGCAGCCGATTCTTCCCGGCTACGTTGCAGGAACTCTTCTCATCAGCAAAAAGAGATTTCTCCAAATCGGCTATTTCTTCGAAGAGAAAATGATCGGAGAATTCCTCGAATGGTATCTCCGAGCAACTGAACTCAAAGCGCCGATCCATCTCTTGAATCAAGTCACGTTCTACCGGCGCATCCATCTCAGCAATATGGGACGGCAGCCCGCTCTCTTCCACCGCTCTGACTTTCTAAAAATCCTCAAACAATCGCTCGACCGAAGACGCTTAGAAGTTGCCCAACTCTCGGATCATGTCGTCGGATAAATCAGCATGTCCCCGAAGAGGACTCTCAATGACCCGGACTTTGGGTGCCTTCACCACAGCCGATTCAGCCATTCGGGCCCCCACTGGAATCACCGGATCTCTTTGATGAGAAAGTACAGTGATCGAAATACCCCGTGCAACCAAATCCTTCATCGGTGTTTCAGCGTCGAGCAAACCTCCCGCCAACCAACCAATCTGATCTGCAACCCAACCCAAACTCGGCAAAACGACACGAGGTGTCTTCGTAAAGGAATCGTGATTGACCAAACTCACCCGTGCTGCATCGCTCGGCCAGCTCTTCAAATGATTCTCTAAAGAGATCGTAGCAACGCCGCCGCCCAAGGAACTCCCGACCACTTTCACCGATTGAAATAAACCCAAGGCGCACTGAAGAGCTCTCAATCCATCATTGACTACTGTCACATAAGTAGGAGAGAGTTTAGTAGAGCTGAGTTGAAACACTTCACTATTCAATCCGGTGCCGCGATAATCGTACAAAATGATCGGACATTTCGCCGCCTTCATAAACTCACCAGGCGTCCAAGTCAACCGATTGCGATTAAAATAGCTCGCAACCGTCATTCCATTTGGATTGTGATACAAAATACATGCACTCTTATTTTCCCGCTTCCAACCATCTGGGTAATAAATGATGCCATGGACCGTATCTCCATCTACTCTAAATGTGAAGGGTTCAATCGAATTTTGATCTACTTGGTTGAGAATTTTTCTCGATTTCTTAGCATTCTCCATAAATTGGGAAGGAACTAACACCATGCCGGTGACATAAGCCATTCCGCCCCGATTTTCGATCATCCCCCGAATGCCATCTGCAGAACACACAACAGCATGTGAGCTCGCTTCTGTAGCCTGATTGCTAACTTCTATCGGACGCCAGAAAAGATTGACTAAGCCTGTCATAAAAATACCCTCTCGAATTTCGCGCTTAAAATATAGATTTGATGAAGACATAAAATCTAGAAAAAAGCCGCACTACATGTTTAAAGCATTTTCTTTAAAAAAATGCGGACAAAAGATATCTTCGAAACTGTTTGTCCCCAAAGGAAATAAAATGAAGAAATTTCCTCTCTTAATTCTACTTGTTGCATTCGGTGCTGTTGCCCACTCTTTCCCTACAAAAAAGACGAAAGACCCTTCCTGTAATCCGGGCCCAAAACACATGCGCGCTGCAGTTAGGCATATTGAAGCAGGGGGCATTGGTTACGATAACGGCTACACCACTTTGGAAGCCTTCATTGCCAATGATCCGTTTGATTGGAGCGTTATGCCCTTTATCGATGTACGCGGTCATGTATTCAACGATGGGCGGTTTGCGGCAAATACGGGCATAGGAGCAAGAGCTCTCTGGGGTTGCAGAGCTTACGGCATCAACGCCTACTACGATTATCGACAAGGCTTTCATAAAGGATACAGTCAAGTTGCTCTCGGATTAGAAACCCTCGGCAGTTTTTGGGATCTTCGAGTGAATGGATATCTGCCCGTTGGTGGTAAAGTGAGTTATCCCTATGACATCGGATTTGCAGGATTTGAAGGAAATTCCATTCTCGTACAGAGAAAATTCGAATACTCGATGAAAGGAATCGACGGAGAAGTTGGTTTTCATTTCGGCAAAACCGAAGATTTCGATTTTTATACAGCCGCAGGACCCTACTATTTCAACGGGAAGCTAGGTAAAAGCACCTTTGGCGGAAAAATACGAGCAGCCGGAAGTTATAAAGACTTTCTCACATTGGAAATCATGGACTCCTTCGACCGAGTTTTCCACAATAATTTCCAAGGACAATTGACCTTCACTGTTCCTTTCGGACCAAGATCAAAACCAAACACCAAGAAAAACGATTGCCTTGGCACCTGTGATTACGCGATTACGCTCGCAGAACGGATGATCCAGCCAGTGGAACGAGAAGAAATCGTCGTGTTGAATACTCATAGAAAAACGGAAGCGGCGTCTCTTTTCCTCGTCTTTGTCGATAACCTAAGTAGCTCAGCGGGAACCTTTGAAAGTCCCTACCCAACGCTTGCTGAAGCTCAAGCAAATTCAGCTCCTGGAGATATCATTTATGTTTTCCCCGGAGATGGAACGACAGCTGGGATGAATGCAGGGATTACGTTAAAAAATAATCAAAAACTTTGGGGATCTAGCGCAGCTCACCTAGTGGATACGAACCTCGGTTCCATCCTCATTCCTCGCTACACGACTCTCTCTCCTTCCATTACAAACCCAGCAGGATCAGGAGTAACCTTAGCCCAAAATAACGAAATCAGCGGCCTCTTTATCACCTATTGCTTGGAATCTGGAATCACAGGCGACAATGCAGGGAATGTCCGCATTCTTTCCTCGACAATCTCCTACAACAACCAAACCGACGCGGGTTTTAGCGGCATTGTGGTGAATTTTGATGGTGATTCCAAAGGAAGTGTTTTAGTAGACAACGTGATTGTCTCTAATAATACATACAGCGGTGTCGCATCCTACCTCAATGATGATGCAAAAGCGACTTTAACAGTCCAAAATTGCACCCTTACGGGGAACTTCTATCCGATTGATTTTGAGAGCTACAATTCATCGATTGGGACATTCAATTTCAACAATAACCTCGTGACTGATAACGACGATTATTTCTACATTTATACTTCGAGCGCCAATGCTTCTGCGCAAACGTTTAACTTCAATCATAATCAAGTGATCAATACATTTGATGACTATTCGATCTTCCTCCAAGTAGATTCGGGTGCAGTAGGATCGATAACGATGAAGAATAATACGTTTGATTCAAATGATTTCGCTGTCGACTTGATTCTTAGCACGACCGCGGCAGTCAACCTAGACATTCAAGACAATCGCTTTATCAATACGCTGGATGATTCGGGTTTGTATATTAGTCATTCAGGCAATGGGTTGGTCCAAGGAACGATTTCTTATAATACCTTCCAAAACAATGCCAGCAATTATGGCTTTGCGATCAACCAAGGCGGCGGTGGAACGATGTGTCTCGACATGAGAGGAAACGCGGGAGTAGGGAATATGCCCGACAACTATTCTTTTGATAATTCATCAGGCACATTGAAGATCAGCCCCTGCAATGCAGAGGATCTCAATTCTGGCGGACTCTTGTCCAACGCTATGAATGTGGATCTAGTTCAATCTTGTCCGTCAGGAGCTCCCTGCACGCCATAAACGATTCATTGGAAGCGTATGAGATACCTGCTGCTTTTCTGCCTCTTTTCTCTTTCCCTCAATGCAGAAGAGCCAAGCTACGGAATTAGCGCCAACCCCGGCGCTGTCAATAGCGTAACAGGTACCGGAGAACTGGGCAGACGGCTTCATATTCCTGAAAGCTCTGGTGTACGCCTCGGAGGCATGTACATTGGCGATACCAACGCTCTATTAAGCGGAAGAGACCATACCGGCGTTTGGACTGGGAATAGCGTTCTAATCATCGATCTTCTCATCCAATTAGATAAAGCCATTGGATGGAAAGGAGCGTCATTTGGCAGTGAATTTCTCCAATTTAATGGCCAAGCGACCAACTCTGATGCTGGCGTCGTTCAAGGGTACAACAGCTTAACAGGTTCTCCTCCGTTACATCGATCTCAGCTCTACCAAATCTGGCTCCTTCAACGCCTATGGAATGACAAACTCACCTTTCGAGTTGGAAAAGTAATTCCTGTCGCTCACTTCAACAACGTGTCAAAACCAGTCGCGACCGTCAATCCGGCTGTCACGATTCCCTCAGTGAGCGGCCTAATCTACACCCCTCTTTTCGTCAACACCACTTTCCTCGGTGCGATCGGCGGCTACTATAACTCAGTCTATGGCGCAATCGCCACGATCGCCCCCACTAAAGAGGCTTACATCAATCTTGGGTTTTTCGATGGAAGCTTAGCGCGAGGCGTACAAACGGGCGTGAAAGTAGGTCCCCATTTTAATGGTTATTACTTTTCCATTGCTGAAGTAGGTTATGGCTGGGCAACGGCAAAACCTGGAATTGCTGCCATTGGCGGTTGGTATCAGAGTGGAAAACTTCAGGCTGCAAACCAATCGCAAACAGGTACAGGAGGGATCTACGCTTTTGCTTCACAAGCACTTTGGACTAGACCCTCCAGCTCGACCAACAAAGGCAATATCTCGGGCTTTCTCCAATTCGGCTGGTGCAATTCCCGCACCTTCCACATGAATCTCTATGCAGGCGCTGGTCTTACTGCCTTTGCTCTCATTCCTCACCGTCCCAATGACTCGTTCGGCTTCGGCCTCGCCTGGTCGCGCCTCAATAAGTTTCTCTTCACCCGTTACTCCGAACTGATGCTCCAAGGTTATTACCAGCTCCAAATCCTCAGCTCGCTCTATTTTGAATCGGCTCTCACCTACGTCCCCAATCCCGGCGCCCACCCTGACAAATCAAACGTCTCTGCTTCCACCAACCGCCTCACCTTGCTCTTCTGATTATTTTCTTGCTTTTTCTCTCATTCACCGATTACAGGTAAATTTTGGTTGATTAGGAGCCGAAATGTCAAAAATCTTCCCTCTTCTCGCAGCTATGCTACAAACTGTATCTCTTCTGGCAAATACCTACAATATCCCAGCTACCTCAGATACAGTTACTTTAGGCCTCTTCGATCTGAAGAAGGCACCCGTTGTCAAAGTCCGCTCGGGCGATATTGTTTCGCTTGAAACTTGGAATAGCTGCCTCCACGTCATGGTCTATAACGAAACGACTCCAGCCGATGTAGCGAAGTTTTATCAATTGAATGACATCCAAAAAAGACGCGGTATGCATTCGCTAACCGGGCCTGTCTACGTCGAAGGAGCGGAACCTGGAGACGTATTAGAGATCCGCGTCCTCGATATCAAACTCACCGATTGGGGCTATAACTTCCTCAGTCCATCGGCTGGAATTTTCGATAACTTCTCCAAACCGCAAATCAAGTACTTCAAGTTTGATAAAGAGCACAATACAGCAGAGTTTGCGCCGGGCATTTGCTTACCACTCAAACCCTTCCCAGGTATTATCGCAGTCGCCCCACCTCTCGATTGGCCTCGAGATTGGCCAGTTGATCTCGCCACTCCTCTGGCTCAGCCTGTTAAAGGCGAATTCAATTCCGTTCCACCCGGTCCCTTTGCCGGCAACTTGGATCAGCCTGAACTACAAGCGGGCTCTATCCTCTTCGTCCCGGTGTTTCAAAAGGGAGCTCTTGTCTGGACAGGCGACTCACACGCCATGCAGAGTAATGGCGAAATTGACGTAACAGCTCTTGAAACTGCCTATGAAGGGATTACCCTCCAATTCATTGTCCGTAAAGATCTCCGTGCCGAGGGAGTCTTCGATAAAACCAAACGAAAAGGTGGCAACGTCTTCACCTGGCCAATCATCGAAAATGAAACCCATTGGATGATTGTCGGCCTCAATACCGATCTCATGGAAGCGATGAAGCTCGCCGCTCTCAATACGATCGACTTTCTCGTCCGCATGCAAGGCTTCAGCCGTGAAGAGAGTTATCAATTTCTCAGCATGGTCGGAGACTTTGAAATCGCAGAAGCGGTCAACATGATCAAAAACGTCACCGTGCATCTACCCAAAGCGGTCTTCAAACAAAAAGGACGCACCACCACACTCTGCTCAGAAGGAACGTTTCCTCTTCAAGCGCCAGAGCCCAATCCAAATCCCCAATGCGTTCCACAAGAAGGCCTCTTAATCAAATAAGGTAAAAACATGAAAAAAATCGCTCTCTTTCTCCTTTTCACAACAACTCTGATCGCAGAAACCATCACTTTCAACAATCAAACTTCTTATCCCACTTCCCAGTCGAAAATGGCCATCCAATGGGCTAACACTGCTCGTGAAGTCGATGAGCAGAACAAGGCCCTCCTCTACGAGAAAAAACTGAATTCAGACACGCTGCAAACGATCACCCAAACCGGAAAAACTAAACTCACACCTCCGAACCGAGCGCAGCAATTCCGCGTCCTCGTTTGGTCGAAAGGGACAGGAGATCCCGATTATACAACCAATTGGATCGATATCACTCCAAACAAGACCTATACCCTTGAAAATGATTACCTGATTCCAGTGGTGCTCATGCCAGGAACCGGCTGTTAGAGGGTGTTAAATAATGAATCACAGAGTACACAGAGAAGAAAGAGAGTCACTCAGAGAAAAAATTCTGAATTTTGATTCCTTTCTAATTTCTTCTCTGTGAAGCTCCGTTTTTTCTCTCTGTGAACTCTGTGATTGCCTTCTTCGGCACTATAAGTTGTTGATTGATTCCTGATAAATCCAACGGGCAATTGAATCTAAGGTGATCGCAGCAGCTGTCGGATACTTGCTTGGATCAACTCCCTGACCCACCACATCAAATTGAATAGTATCAGGCAGCGCTCCCTTCACAACCGAAAATTGATAGCCGCAAAACGGCTGATCTGAAACAAACAGAGCTTTGCATGGCTCAGGAGCTAGTTCAAGCCAAGCAACGAGAGTATCGTTTGTATTGGGACGCTTGTTCCCCTCTTTCATTGGAACCGCGACAAATAAAACCGGAATCTTCTTCATTTCCGCGGGAAGATCTGTTTCCTCCCAAATCATCCGGGCAGCCTCCGATTCATTGTTACAACGATCCGTTAGTCCATCTACGCGAGCATCGAGTGGTCGATCGCCGGTCAGCCATACGATTTGATCAAAGCGGACCCCTTCTTCCCAAAGCTGTTTGAGATAATCTAAACGCATTTGCATGCGAGAGGTTGTCGCGCCGAGAATCAGCGCTTTGTCATAAACCTTCTGACTCGGCTTCCAAGGAGCAAAGAAACCTTGCTCACTTGCCCAGTCCAACACATACTTTCTTTGATCGGCAGACAGTTCCGCTACTTCCCATCGCTCGAGCCCCGCTTTGCGCAACCACCGTTTCTGCGTCTCAGCAACGATATCTGCATCTGCAGGAATATCTAAAGCAGAGGCTAGTTCCGATAGAGCTTTAGGATCAATTCGATGATCTTCAATAGGCACCGCAGCTCCTAAGCCACAAAGACAGAGGGCGAATAATAAAAAGTACTGTTTCATTTGTTATCTCTCATAAAAAACGTAAACAGTATACCAAAAACTGCATTTTATCTATGGTAAAATCTAATTTTAATAATCTGAATTCATTCGAAGAGGATTTGGATTTTCGCTTCAGCGCATACATCTCTGTAACTCCGATTCGCCTCTTCATACTGCCTAGTTGCTTGGTCGGCAGATTGCCGAAGTTTAGACTCTGCATCGCCATTTGCAACTAAGGTATCTAAGACTTGTTTCTTCTCTTTTGCTTGAATGATGCGATACATAGCATTGGATATGTTGGCAATTGGAGCAGCTTTAAACTGGATCAGATTTGCTTGAAAGGTCATTTTTTTCGACCCCAGAGCTAATAAATACTTTGCAAAAGTAGTCTGTTCTGCCTGAAAAAAAGACTTAACATTCTCACTGACATCTGGAGAACATGTAGTAATCAGAGCGTCTCTTTGTTTGGAAACGGTGAAATTTCCTAAATCGAATCGGAAAAAAGAAAGAGACGCTGCGGCCATAAAAAGATCCTCTTAGAGGAAAAATTAAAAGAGATAGCCTAAGCCAGCGCCAAAATAAAATCCACCCACCTGTGTATCTCTTCCATGAGCGCCGCTTTTGGAAGAAGAGATATCGACAGGCTGATAAGAATATTCGCCAAACAGATCGACTAAAAGATGGTCGATCGGGAAAAAATGAAAGCCGGTATTGGCAAAGAGACCGATCCCATTTTTGGAAACAGTCTGATCGACAAAGCTCGAATGATTACTCTGATGGACGTAGAAATAACGGGGACCGACCGCTATATACCAGTCGGCATAGGAAGTAATGCGTAGGATCGGTTTCAACCCTACGTCGACCGGGATTTCCCATAGCGTCGTTCCTTGATCAAAATGGGTCGAATTTCCCCAAGCTTCTAAAAAACCGACGCTCCCATAGATGTGGAGCTCTCTCTTAATCGGATACGAGCCACTCGCTTGAATCTCAAATCCCCCACTCCCATAAACGTCTCGAAGCTTTTGGCTGGCAAAGAAGAAATAACCAGCCTTCATCTCAACTCGGGGAGGAGCGATCCAATCCCCTGCTGGTTTTTCTGAAAAAAGAGGCAACGAAAGAATCAACGAAGCAATCCACAATCCTTTGCGCATGCAATGTCCTTAATTCAATACTACCGTATTCGGTTCGCTTTCCTGACCCAAATCATTTACAGCAGTCACCGCATAAAGAGCTGATCTCGATTTGTTTTGATCGTGATTCTCGTATTGTATCGTTGAACCATCGACACTGCCAATTTTCACCCCATTTTTATAAATATAATAGGCCACTACACCACTCGAATCACTTCGAGCCCACTGTAGCAGAGCGCAGTTTTCGTAGACTAATCCAAAATCATTCGTCTGATATCTTCCTGACAAACCAGTTGGCGGATTTGGCCCTGTAGCGAAATAAATTGCAATGCTATTGGCAGTACCCACAGCTAAGATGGTTGTTTCAACGGGCCCTCCAGAAAGCGAAAGAGTCCATAAAGTCGCATTGCCCGATGGATCTAATCCAACAATATACGCCCGTTCATCGGAAGAAAAAGCAACCGCATTTGCAATGCTGCCCCCACCCGATCCCATCGATAATGCTTGATAAGAACCGACCGTTCCATCGGCTGCTACAGGCCAATAAATGGGGACGTTTCCGCCTCCTTGACCCACAAAAATTCCCTCTCCGGAGGGGAGAAAAGCCACATCATGTCCATAGCTATTTCCACCTGTGCCTAAATTTATGGCGCTACTCGCTACGTTATCAGGCGTGACCGTCCAATAACAAGCCTCGCCTGAGGTCGTAGATCCGACAATATACGCTACATCCTCAGGAGTTACAGCGACCCCATATGCGCTTGACGATCCACCAGATTCTCCACCAACTAACGTGTAAGGTCCATTGATGCCCATGTCGGTAATGAGCCAATAGCAAGCATTGGTCATATTATCTAGGCCTGCAATATATCCTATTCCAGAAGAGGCATAAGCTACGCCGTAGGCGTAACCACCTGCATCTAATGCGATCGAACTCCCGACAACACCTGAAGAAGAAATAGGCCAACGGGCGGCGTTTCCATCTCCATCTACTCCAACTATTGATCCCCCGCCTAATGGATTAAAAGCCACACCGATAGCCTCCGCTCCGCTATCTGGATCGCCGATCTGATTCAGACTGCTCGCGACTCCACTTGGAGATACAGTCCAATAATTAGGAACATAGTCATCGCCATCATCTGTTGCACTGCCGGTGATAAATACTTGTTGTGAAGGAGAAATCGCGACTCCCGCCGACTCAGCCTCCTCAAAACCCCCTGTATCCAACAGTTGAGTACTGCTTGGAGTGCCTGGAGTTGTAATGGTCCAATAAGCTGCAGCGCCAACATCATCTCCACCTACAATATACACTGTGTCTGCATAGAGAGAAGAGAACAACAAAGTGAAAACAAGAAGGCGAATTCTATTCATCATAAAAATACCATTTTCCAAAAGAAAGCGGTCAAGCTTACATCAAGAAAAAAATTTAGTCAAATTCGCAGCCGATCAATGGGGCAGCTTGATTTTATTTGAATCGACTCTTCTTCCTGCTAAAAAATGATACTTTCCATTCTTCATATGACTGATCATCAAGATCGGAAGTTCTGCCGTTCCAGAATGAATATATTCATCGTTACCTAGATAGAGGCCCACATGAGTAATTCTTGATTCACCAAAAAAAACAAGATCGCCCGGCTCCAGCTCTTCCTCCGAAACTGAAATAAAGAGATCGCAAGCGGCTTGTTCACGAGAATTGCGAGGAATTTGCAATCCCATTTCCTTAAAGAGCATTTGAATAAAACCGGAGCAATCAAAACCAAAAGATGAAGTTCCACCCCAAGTGTAGGGAAGCCCTAAAAATTTTTGGCTAAAAGTAAGGATCTCTTCCAAAGTTTTAGGTTTTGGAGAAAAGTCGATATCGCCCCTTTGAATCCAAGCCTTTTCCCCCGAAATCAGTTCTATTGGAACCCAGCGTTCACCTTTATCGACAATTTCATCCAATTTTACCCAAGTCCCATACGGAAGCGTGAGAAGAGGAGGATAAGGAGTCGTATCGGTCACTCGATAAATGTGAGCGTAGAGATTTTTAACCGGGCGCAACTGCTCATTATTTTCATAAGAGGGATTCGTGATTAGCTCGCAAGATAACACCCATCCTTCGCCTCCATCTTCTAACCTGACTTTAGACCAATCATCCCTTCGATCCACGATCTCTACGACACTTCCATAAATCACTTGGTAATCAATTTGCGTATCTTCTTCAGGCTGTAAGTAGACATTCGCGATGGATCGATTGATGAGTTCTCCGACTATTGGCTTTGGAGCACTAAAAAAAATTCCAATTAAACAGATGATCAAGCGATCCATAAGACACCCTAGGTACCTTCCCTTCGTTTTTCCGCGCGCTTGAAACAGAAAAGAACGAAAGACCAAGTTTTTTCAAAAATACGGCAAAGCGCTCCATTGGCCACTACATTCGAGCAGGTAATCAAAGGATCTAAAATGACGTTAAAAGCAAGGATGATCGCGATCATTTCTGCATTGAAGCCGAGATAAGACTCATAAATTGGCAACATGACAAAGATTGCTCCCCCAAGAACCGCCGCTGTAGCAAAACGAGCTAAAACGAAAACGAGGGTAAACGGAATCCAAACAGAAAGCGCTGGGACATTCCCATTGAAATGGAGATAAATCAAAAAACAGAGAAATGTATTCGCAATACAGTCTCCAATTTGTTGAATATTTGTCGTTGCAGGAATGACCGCCTTCGCAAGGTCTGGATGATCCAAATTTTTCGCCGCGCCTTCAATCGTCCAAGGCATCGTTGACAAACTACAGCCCGAACTAAATGCAACCCCTGCCGCAGGAAGCAAATTTTTTACACTCCTTAAAAACCCCTTCAATCCACTTCCCAATATAAAAAGAAGCGCGATGTAACTGCCCAAACACAATAAAAGCCAGAAGAGGAAATCGGCATAGTGAGAGAACAGTTGACTGAGAAGTCCCGTTTTATACATTCGGGTAACAAAGCCGAGAATAAAAAGAGGGATCAGGCGCGAAAAGACTTGGGTCAGAATCGTCTCTGCCACCTCTTTACCACGCGTGATCAGCGACCGCAGACCAGGAAGTATAAAAACAGAGATCAAACCGGCGATGATTCCGATCATAGTCCCTTTATCGGCCGACCACCAAACTGGTTTAGTCAAAGGAACGCGCCACAAAGGATCAAACACATCGGTAAAATGATACGGCTCAAGAGTCTTGAGCTGTCCAGCTACTAAATGGCCCCACCCAAACGAATACCAAACACTCATCGAATTAGAGAGCGCCTCAAAAACAAACAGAGAAATAATAAAAAGAGGAGCGCGTTTCTCAAAAGAAGAGATGGCGTAAGCGATAAATAGACTGACCGTAAGAGGCAAAAACCACAACAAGAGATCTTTTATAAAAAGACTCATCGCATACAAGCCGCGATGCACTTCCATTGGCAGAGAAGAGGCTAAAGAGAGGTAGAGGGCAATAATTAAAACGATCTGAAAACTTCGCTGACTCGCTGCTCTAGCTATGAATTTTAACATCGCACCCACCGAATTAGAAATGAACTCGTGGTTTGCTATAAATGATCGGAGCGAGACTCGAACTCGCACGGTTGATTCAACCAAGGGATTTTAAGTCTCGCCCGTCTTCCTAACAGCGCGAAACGCGCCCTAACAACTGCAGAGAGAAATTACCACATTTCCCCCTTTCGATGCACTCAATTGTTAGCAAAACCCCGCGAAAGTTCTGTGGTGTTCTGACCCAAATTTAGCCCACATAAAAAACTACAAACGCCTCATCCCACTCACAACCCAAATCAGCTTCCTATGAAAATCTTCCCGAGCCTTCCTAATTAAAAAAAAATCTCGATTTCTGAATTCAGTTAGGCATATTCTGGGGAAATGAGAAAGATTGTCTTTATAGCTGCTGTTATCTCTTATTTTCATTTATTTGGTGCTTCTGGCACATGGACTGGGGATTCTGGTAGCAATTGGACAACGAATGCCAATTGGGATCCAGGGCCCTATCCTGATAGCAGTTCTGAAACTGCAACGTTTGATGATAGTGGGCAAACGGGGGCGGTAGGTGTCAACGCGCTTGTTCATGTTGGCACGATAAATTTTTCTGCATCTTCGCTTAATTATACCTTGAGTCCTGTTTCGGCCGGTACTCTGAATCAAACAACTCAAATTAACGGAACAAACAATTCAAATTCAACAATCTCTTGCGACATAGGTAATATTGGAAGTTTAATAACAATTTCCGTTGATTTGGGATCGCAAATTGCTATTTCGGGAAAGCTTACAACAACAGGCTCTTTAACAAAAACAGGATCAGGTACATTAACACTTAGTGGCGCGAGTGCCAATGCTTTTACTTTTGGAGCTCACATAAATGGAGGCATATTAAACATTCAAAAAAATGGAGCAATAGGATTTGGTGCTGCATCTGTCGCAGATGGGGCGCAGCTTCAATTGCAAGGCGGAGTGACACCAACTAGCGCATCGATGACATTGAATGGAACAGGTGGCGGAACAGGCGCTCTACTAAATATTTCTGGGAATAATACTTATTCGGGTTCGATATCACTGGCATCCGATACGACAATTGGATCAACTGCGGGAACAATGACACTTGGTGCAATCAATGCGCAAGTTAGCAAGGCCCTTAATTTGACATGTGCGGGTGCTGGGAATGTAAGAATTAATGGAGTGATAGGTTCACGTGTCGTTCAATTAACAAAAAATGATAGCGGAACTCTTACGTTGGCCGGAAACAATGCTTATACGGGTGGAACGCTCATTCATGATGGGATACTTTCAATAGGAAGTGCAAATAATATAGGCGGATCAAGCGCACCGGTTACTTTGGCCGGGGGTACGCTTTCTGCAACGGGGAATGTGACCTCATCGGCAGCGATTGCAGTAACGAATAGTTCAACGATTACAACAGCTGCATCACATTTTACAACGTTGAATGGAACTTTAACAGGATCAGATGGTGCTATACTAAACCTGATGGGGGATGGAACAAATGTGCTTTCTACTATAGCTGTTGGAGAAGGCGATTCATTTACTATCGCAGGGGCCTTTGGCGGAAGTAGTGCTATGACAAAAACAGGCAATGGAACTCTCATTATTACCGGAAATAACGCTTTATTTACTGGTCCTATGAGTATTAATGCAGGAGAATTGAAAGTAAACGGTTCATTGTTAAATAGTTCTTCATTGACAATATCTGTAAATACAACATTAAGTGGAACGGGATTCTTGGGCCCAATTACCTGCTATGGAACTCTAACACCTGGGAATTCTGTAGGCACAATATCTTCAGGAAATGTTGTATTAGAAAGCAGCTCTTTATTTTTTGTTGAATTGGATCCCACAGGAGCTTCTCTTTTGGATGTCACAGGAAGCGCGGCTTTGAATGGAACACTCGAAGTTGTGCAAAATACCGGGCTTTATGCTCGTAGCGGACAGTACCCTATTTTGCAAACAACAGACGGGTTAAGTGGCTCTTTTTCATCTATTTTGTTGTCTCCTTTAAGTGGATTTACTCTTTCGGTACAGGAAAGTGGAAATGATCTTATTTTGGTTTATAACTCAGGCCTTTTAACAGAAGGACTTTCTGGTAATGCGTTAAAAATTGGAAATTATTTAAATCAATACGGTACTGCAGATGCCATTAACCCTCTTTTGAGTTTGAATGAAAATGCATTGAAAAATGCTTTAGAGAGAATATCTCCATCTAGAAATGCTTATAGCGGATACATTTCTAATTTAAATGCATTTTCAGTAAATAGATTGACAAGTTCTCATATCGATTATTTAAGGGTCTTAGATAAAGTGTCACCAAAAAATCCAGTTATTGCTGCTTTTCTAGCGGACGCTTCAGGATCAATTCCAACTCCTGTCCATGTTGAGAAATCAAAGCATTTTTCTACTTGGATTTCGGGCTTTGGAGAGTTTGCTTATCAGGATGGATTTAATCAAAATCCTTCATTTAATTTTATTTCAGAGGCAGTGCTCGTTGGATTTGATTATCGAGTTCCACTTAGAGGGATGGTCGGAAGTTCTCTAGGTTATCTACACACTTGTTTTTACGATGATGAAAGAATGGGGCATGGCAACACTAATTCTGGATTTTTTTCATTCTATGGAGATGTTTTAATCAACTGTTTCCACATTGAACCTGCTCTTCTTGGTATCTTTAATGTAACAAATAATACCAGAACCATTGCATTTTCTGATTTTTTTGCAAATGCACATGCAAATATCTACTCTTGGCAATTGGTTCCACATTTAGAAGTTGGTTATGATTTTGATCACGATTTCCTTGATGTGCATCCCTTTTCATCAGTTGATTACGCATTTAATTGGCAAAGAGGATACAAAGAAACTAATGCTACACCTTATAATGCAACTCAAAGTAGCAAAACAACCTCGATGATTCGTAGCGAAACTGGTCTAAAATTCTTTCAAACTTGGATGTTTGATTGGGGATCTATTTTTCTTAAAGAAAAGGCAAGCTATATCTTTGCAAAACCATTTGGAAATACCGTTACAGCTTTCTTTACAGGAACTCCAAATACATTTACTGTTACAGCTCTTACTCACAATCTTAATCTGGGCTCCATTGGCCTAGAATTTTTTTCCAATGTAGGCACAAAATCTCCTATCGGGATTTCTCTGAGCTATGACGGTGAATTTGGCTCAAATTACATTTCTAATGAAGTAATGGTTACTTTGGAAAAGAGTTTTTAATAGGATTTAATATTGTTGCCTGAATTTTCTCATAATCCACTTCCCCAAAATCAACTCATGGATCAAATTTAATCCCTCCTTAAAGATACTTCGTTTCGATTCTATATAAATCAGGGTTTGCCGATTTCACGACCGCATTTTTAAGAGATTTTTCGTTTATTTTCTATAGATAAAATGCTCGGAGCGAGACTCGAACTCGCACGGCTTATTCAGCCAAGGGATTTTAAGTCCCCAGTGTCTACCATTCCACCATCCAAGCATGGAAAGGCCTCATATTATGAGGCCTAGGCGATTATTCTTCGAGCTTATTGTCTTTTTCGTTGTTTTCGTCGTCAGTTGGCTTCATTTGATCGAAATCATCCGATTCTTCCGCTTCTTCGTCATTTGACTCGGTAAACGCTTCTTCTTCTACTGACTCGGTGGTTTTGTAACGTCCGAGGGTTTCTTTGATAAGCGTTGAAGGAGGCGGAAACAACTTCGAGATGAACGAAGGGGCCTTCAGCTCCTCAGGAGGAGAGGCTGGAGTCTCTTCATTCAGCTCGGGTCCTTCTTCTGGAGTTGGCGCGGCGCCTGCATCCGCTGGTGGATGCGGACGATGCTGGGGATCTCGATCACGGCCACCACGGCGTCCGCGACGACGGCGATCTCTCTTGCGATCGTTATGGCCATTTCGTTCTTGTCCTCGATCTGAAGTCGCTTCTTGCGGTTGCGCTTCCGGAGATTCTTCACGTGGCGCACGCTCTTCATGAGTTTGTTCACGTTGCGGGCGAAGAGGAGCGTCGCGTCCACCGCCAATCTTGAGAGAGCGGTCGGTAGAGACGTTCTTAAGGACCATGCGGGTTTCACGTAACTCGAGGATTTCGTAATCACTCACAGGTACGAGAAAAGATTTTGGCCTTTCTGAAGAGCGAAAGAAAAAAGAATGCCCAAAAGATACAACTTCAACGGCATCGACATAATAGTCTTCTTGACCGTTCGCTTTACTGCTGCGAACAACGAGTTTGCAGCCCTCGCGAGGGGTTATCACGGTCTCGATAATAGGTTCTCGTGTAAAATTCACTGGATTTACCGAATGTTAAGGGTTTAGCGCTTGGGAGGATGGGAAAAGCCATAGTCGTCACTCTTTCGAAGCCATATACTCCAGCAGGTCGACGACGCGTTGGGCATAGCCCATTTCATTGTCGTACCAAGCGATCAATTTATAAAATCTTTTGTTTAGAGCTATCCCTGCGAGCTTGTCGAATATGCAGGAATAGTGACTACCGATCAGGTCAGAAGAGACCAATTCTTCATCTGTCGTAGACAAGATGCCTTTGAGGTCTTTCTGAGATGCGGCGTCCATGCAGGCGCAAATTTCTTCATACGAGGTGTCCTTAGAAAGGCGCACCGTTAGATCAACCACCGAGACATCGGGGGTCGGTATGCGAAAGGCCATACCAGTGAGCTTGCCTTTTAATTCTGGGAGGCAAAGAGTCACTGCTTTAGCAGCCCCTGTAGAGGCTGGTATGATATTGAAGCCAGCAGCTCGTCCGCCGCGCCAATCCTTATGAGATGGGCCATCGACAGTTGGCTGACTAGCTGTGAGAGAATGAACGGTTGTCATCAACCCCTCTTCGATGCCGAAGTTCTCTAAGAGAACTTTGCACAGCGGAGCGAGGCAGTTTGTCGTGCAAGATGCATTGCAGAGGACAGTATCTTTTTGCGGATCGTATTTTTGATGATTTACACCCATCACGTAGGTGGGCATATCATCTTTGCCAGGAGCAGTAACCAAAACTCTTTTGGCTCCAGCTTGCAAATGTTTTTTGGCATCTTCCATATGGGTAAAACGACCAGTCGATTCCACGATGTAGTCGACTTGGTGTTGTTGCCAGGGAAGCTTAGTGGGATCTTTTTCAGCAGAAACAGCGATTTTGTGACCATCGATCACCAGAGTATTTCCGTCAGCTTTAACCGACTTCAAAAAAGTGCCATGCACCGTGTCGTGCTTAAATAAATAGGCTAAATTATCTGGAGGAACTAAATCGTTAATCGCTACAACTTGAAGTTTTGGATTGGCGAGTGCGTTGCGGAGTACGAGTCTCCCGATTCGGCCAAATCCGTTAATTGCAATCCGTTTTACCATAATCTACCTGGAGGCCAAGAAATCGTTAGAATACCTCAAAAAAATACGGATGTAAAGCCTTAAAAAAAAACCACTCGTGTCAGAAGATTCTGAAAACGAGTGGTTCTTATGACTTGCAAGTTACTGAACGTATTCGATCAAGCAAGTTGGAGCGCTATCGCCGATTCGGTCAGCGCCGCGGATGATACGTGTGTATCCCCCGTTACGCGTCTGGAATCTCTCACGCAGCTCACCAAACAGTTTGCCGATGACGATACGATCGCGAGAAAAAGACTCTTTTTTGCCAGCTTTCACTTCGCGTGCATCTTTATTCGAAAGCGGATTGAATTCGATTTTCAGAGCAGCAACCGCGTTACGGCGGGAAGCTAACGTATTCTTTTTTGCGAGCGTGATCATTTTATCGGCATGGCGGCGCAGCTCTTTCGCCTTAACAACCGTTGTTGAAATGCGGCCATTTTCAATGAGCGATTTCAACATATTTGCAATCATGCAACGGCGGTGGGAGCCAGTGCGGCCGACTTTAAATGTGTGTTTTCCGTGTCTCATACTTCAACGCTTCCCGCTTTCTCTTGTAGATAGTTTTGAATAATCGTTTTAATGTTGTCGCGGTTGATGCCATACTTGCTCAAATCCATACC
Source organism: Chlamydiota bacterium (assembly GCA_048498835.1). GTDB lineage: Bacteria > Chlamydiota > Chlamydiia > Chlamydiales > SM23-39 > CAITMJ01. The sequence goes on from JBEHXF010000004.1 coordinate 27,427, forward strand.
GAGCGAAAGTTCGAGTTCATCGAGCTTTTGCTTAATTTCGGTGAGCGACTTCTTACCGAAGTTGCGGAAACGGAGCATTTCTGACTCAGGCATAACAACCAGTTCGCCAATGGTGTCGATGTTGGCATTCGCCAAGCAGTTCGTCGAGCGAACAGAGAGTTCGATCTCGTTGATCTTCAACGACAACTTCTGGAGAATTTCATCGCGATCTCGGTTCACGAGCGCTTCCCCTTTATCGAAGTGGATCGAGAGAGTTGAAATCTCTTTAAATACTTCGAAATGGAGAATGCCGATTTGTGCGGCAAAGGTCAAAGCCTCAACAGGCGATACGCGACCATCTGTAGTTACTTCGAGGATCAAACGGTCGAAATCTGTATCTTGACCGACTCGTGTGTTCTCGACGTAATAATTGACTAAGCGAACAGGCGAAAACGAAGAATCGATGACAATTTCATCAACAACTCGCTCAAACGCGTGGCGCTCAGAAGGGACATAACCGCGGCCAATCGCCACTTTCAGATCAACTCGGCGCGACATCGGCTTTGTGACTGTGAAAATGTGGTGATCGGGATTTACGACTTCGAAAAAGTCGTTGCTGATCAAATCCTTCAACGTAACACGGTACTCTCCATCCCCTTTCTCAATCATTTCTTCGGTGATATCGAGGACTTTTGTAACCGTTTTAATTTCTCGTGGATCAGATTCAATCTGATCGTTGAGGCGGCGGATCAAAGCTCCTTTCAAATTCAAGACGATGTGCGTCATGTCTTGAATGATGCCGTCGACCGCCATGTATTCATGCGGAACGCCTTCAATGCGCACCGAGAGAATCGCAGGCGCCTCAAGAGAGGCTAACATGATCCTTCGGAGGGCATTGCCAACAGTGTGGCCAAAACCGCGCTCAAAAGGCTCTACGATAAAGCGTGCGAAGGTCGCCTTCTGGCTGGCTTCATCGAGTTTGATTCGCTCTGGCATTTCGAATTTGCCATACTTCACTGACATGCTAGGTCTCCTCTCAAGTGTTTTATACGCGTCTGCGTTTGCGCGCTCTGCAGCCGTTGTGCGGCACAGGTGTCTTATCACGGATAATCGAAATGGAGAGCCCTGCGCTCATGAGGCCGCGGACTGCGGATTCGCGTCCTGCGCCTGGTCCATTCAAATTCACTTCACATTCTCTCATTCCCAGAGCCATCGCTTCTTTCGCAGCGTTTTGAGCAGCGACAGTCGCTGCGAACGCAGACGATTTGCGCGATCCGGCAAAGTTCGCTTTACCAGCGGATGACCAGGCGATGACGTTACCTGCTAAATCAGTAATAGCAACCGTCGTGTTGTTGAAGGTCGCTTTTACGTGAGCGATACCTGCAGGTACTGTGCGGATGACTTTTTTCTTCACCCGTACACCGGCTTTTTTTGGGGGGACTTTCTGTTCTTGCTTAGCCAAGGGTCCTATCTCCTAAAGTTAGATTTTCTTGTTCGCGACTGTTTTTCGTTTACCTTTACGGGTTCTCGAGTTCGTTCTGGTTCTTTGACCGCGAACTGGAAGGCCGAGGCGGTGACGTATGCCGCGATAGCAATGGATACCGATGAGGCGTTTAATATTGTTTTGAACTTGGCGGCGCAGATCTCCCTCAACGATATACTCGGAGGTTAAAATCGCGTTCAATTGCGCAATTTGCGCTTCGGAGAGCTCACGAGCTCTCATATCTTTATTCAGACCGAGCTTCTCAATGATCTCTAGTGAGAGCGTTCGGCCGACCCCGAAGAGATAGGTCAGGGCGATTTCTAATCGCTTGTTGTCTGGAATGTCAATCCCGATGACTCTAGGCATGTTGGGTATTTCCTCTATTGGTCAGTACAAAATAACACAGAAACTGGTTAAAGTTCAAACTCTTATATGTTCTATCGCCCTCTTAGGCGTCCTTTGGTCATAAATCCGTCATACCGCTTCATAAGCAGATGAGACTCAACTTGTTTGGATGTATCCAAAATAACCCCGACCAAGATCAATAGCGAAGTTCCGCCAAAAAACTGGCTGATATTCGCATCGACACCCATCAGCCGACCGACAAGAGTAGGCAAAATGGCAATGATCGCCAGGAAAATAGCCCCGGCAAGAGTAATTCGGCTCATAGTCGACTCAAGAAATTCCTGGGTCGGCTTTCCTTGTCGAATTCCAGGTACGAAAGCGCCATTCTTTTTCATATCGGATGCGATTTGCTCAGGTTTAAACTGAGTTGCAGTCCAGAAGTAAGTAAAAAATAGAATGAGCATCACATACAGGAACATGTAGACCCAAGATCCAGGCGATAGGTAGTTGGATACTTGTCCCATCCAGGTATTGCGACCCAAAAACTGGCCGATCGTAGCTGGAAACATCAAGAGTGCAGAGGCGAAAATCACAGGGATTACGCCAGCGTAGTTAATCTTGAGTGGAATATGGGAATTGCCCCCTTGCACTTCATGCCGGCCGACAATGCGTCTAGCATATTGCAATGGAATACGTCGCTGTCCTTGAATCACCAAAATGGTTCCCAAAATAATGAGAACAAAGAGGGTGCAAAGGACAATCAGCGTCGTGAAAGACAATTGTCCAGGATCTTGCGATCCTAGGTTTAGTTGATTGATGATCGAGCCAATCGTGCTAGGAAAGGAGGCGAGGATACCGACAGCGATGATCAAGCTGATACCGTTCCCAATCCCCTTCTCTGTAATTTGCTCGCCAACCCACATCAGGAAAAGAGTACCGGCTGTCATGGTGACCATTACAGTCAGATAGAACAACCAAGAAAACCCAAATATCTGAACATCGATGAGTTGGGGAATGATGATTCCAGGGCTGCTCTGATTCATCGTCGCAACGAACTTAGCAAAAAGTCCAGACTGAAAAAGAGCTAAAAAGAGAGTCGCTACACGAGTCCATTTGGAAAGTTTGCGACGACCTTGGTCGGGGCTTTCACGGATCTCACGTTGTAGCGATGGAACCAAAGTGACTAACAGCTGCATGATAATCGAGGCGGAAATATAGGGCATAACACCCAGCGCCAGAATCGTCATTTTGGCAAAAGCTCCGCCTGAAAAAATATCGACGAGCTGGAAGAGGTTTTGTCCTCCTCCAGTCGCATATTTAAAGAGGCTGATTGCCACATCTCCATTGATGCCCGGAACCGGAATGTATGAACCGATTCTGCAAGCAAACAGGAGAAGCAGTGTAAAGACAATTTTTGCCTTTAACTCAGGGATGCCGAACACGCGTCTTACCGCTTCGATCATAACCGCTCTACTCAATCAGGGTGTGTTGGACCGATAACTCTTTCAACTTTTCAATGGCCGCAGCAGAAAATGCATGCGCCTCAATCTTCACTTTTTTAGTGAGTTCGCCAACAGCCAAGATCTTGATCCCGCCAGGTAGTCTGCGTGGGATGAGACCTTTTTCACGGAGCGTAACGACATTCACGGTTTCGCCGTCATTGTAGTACTGCTCGATGAGTTTTAAGCTAATCGATTGCGAAGCTTTCACAAAAAGTCCACGAGTAAAACCGCGGATTGGCAGCTTACGGTAAAGTGGTACTTGTCCGCCTTCATATCCGAAACGCTTTCGGTATCCAGAGCGGTGGCTATCCCCTTTTCCGCCTCGTCCTGCGTGTCCACCGCGATGCGATCCGATACCTCGGCCGATTCGCTGGACTTTTTTCACAGGTCGCGATGTATTTTTCAGTTCCGATAGATTAAGCATGGGCTGAAATCCCTTTTCTTTCGGAGAGTAGTTGCTCTCTATTTTTCAATTGACCAAAGGCTTTAAAAGTCGCCTTCACTTGGTTCAATGGGTTGTTCGATCCGAGATTCTTTGCGATGATATCTTTAACACCGCCGAGCTCCAATACAGAACGGACTTTTGAACCTGCCACAACGCCTGCGCCCGAAGGTGCTGGTTTCAACAGAATTTTCGCGCCATCCCACTCAACGTAAATTTCGTGAGGAATCGTCGTCCCTTCCAATTCAATTGTAAAGACGTTCTTGCGAGCAGCTTCTGTACCTTTGCGAATCGCATCGGAAACTTCGTTCGCTTTCGCAAAACCGTAACCGACATGACCATGTCCATCGCCTACTACAATCAGAGCCGAGAAGCTGAACTTGCGTCCGCCTTTTACGACTTTCGAGCAGCGGTTGATGTACAGAACCTTTTCTTCAAACTCGGTGCTGAAATCTTCAGCGCGTTGTCTTTTTTGTTGCTTTGCCATGTTCTCGTCCAATCCTTAGAATTGCAGGCCAGCTTCGCGAGCAGCGTTTGCGAGTTCCGCAACGATTCCGTGAAACTTGTTTCGACCTCGGTCAAAGACGACCTTTTCGATGTTTTTTTCCTTCGCAAGCTCTGCGATCTGCGTGCCAATTTTGCGAGCGGAATCTTTCGATTTCCGATTAAAGTCTGTCCCTTTGTGGCCTTTCGACTGTGTACCAACTCCTGCTAGCGTGATGCCTAAAACATCATCAATCAACTGAACATAGAGGTGGTGATTCGTCTTTGACACCGTCAGGCGAGGCTTTTGTGCAGTGCCTCTAACTTGCTTGCGGACGCGCATTACGCGGGCTTTGCGCGCTCTGATTCGCCGTTTTTTTGAATTATCCATCTACATCTTTCCGAATGTTAAGCTTTGCCTTTAGCAGCTTTGCCTTCTTTCTTACGCACGTACTCATTTTCATAACGTACGCCTTTGCCTTTATAAGGTTCTGGCGGTTTCATGGCGCGTACAGCAGCTGCAAATTGTCCAACTTGGTGTTTATCTATCCCTTTAATTTGAATAGCAACCCCTTTATCGACAGTTACTTGAATTCCTTTTGGGATTTCGATGGCGGTCGGGTGGGAAAATCCGAGCTGCATATCGAGCTTAGCGCCCGCTACGTTTGCACGATAACCTACGCCGATCAGCGCTAATTTTACTTCGAAACCTTCCGATACACCGATCACTGCATTATTCAGCAGCGAACGAAAGAGGCCGTGGAGAGCTTTCGAAGGAGACAATGTCTCATCGCGCTTCAACTCAACCGCTTGGCCTTCGATATGAAGCGAGAGCCCTGTTGGGAGCTTCAATTCGAGAGACCCTTTTGGCCCTTTTACTGTTACGGCGCCATCTTTGGCAGCCTTAATCTCTACGCCCTTCGGCAAAGAAACTGGTGTCTTTCCAAGTCTTGACATCTCTTATCCTCTATCTCTACCAAACGGTGCAAACTAGTTCGCCGCCAACCTTCAGATTGCGGGCCGTTTCTCCATCGACAATTCCTTTCGGAGTCGAAACGATTGCGATTCCCATGCCGTTGAAGACTTTCGGGATTTCTCGGTAACCGATATAACGGCGGAGTCCGCAAGTCGACACTCGTTGGAGGTCGCGGATAACCGACTCGCGTGTCTTCGTATATCGAAGGAAGACGCGGATTTTATACTTTTCTTCGTTTACAAGGAAGTTCTCAATGAAGCCATGAGCTTTGAGAATCTCTAAAATTTTCACCTTGTTCTTGCTGAAGCTAATATCTACATAGCGATGCTGCGCATCTTTCGCATTGCGGATCTTGGTCAGCAACTCTGCAATCGGGTCATTGAATGCCATACACTCCTTACTACTCCTACCAGCTCTCTACGATTTAAATGGGAACCCAAGCATCGTCAACAATTCGACGCAATCATCGTCTGATTGAGCAGTCGTAACGAGCGTAATGTTCATCCCTTGTGTACGCTTTACCTTATCCAGGTTGATCTCAGGGAAAATTTGTTGATCTGTAATGCCAAAATTGAAATTTCCTCTGCCGTCGCACTTCCGGTTAAAACCGCGGAAGTCGCGAATGCGGGGAGATACGATATGGCAGAATCTGTCCAGAAAGTCGTACATTCTTTTGCCGCGCAAAGTGACCATCAAGCCAATCGGCTGATCTTCACGGAGCTTAAAGTTCGAAATCGCTTTTTTCGATTTCGTTACGACCGGTTTTTGGCCGGCGAGCAAAGTCAATTCATCGCTATGCTCTTGAATCGCGTTTTTATCTTTAATCGCGTCGCCTAGGCCCATGCTGATGACAATTTTTTTCAGCACAGGAAGTTCCATCACGCCTTTTTCTGGGTGGCGGTTCTTCAACTCAGGGACAATTTCTTTTTTATATCTCTTCTGCAATCTTGACATGTTGCTCTCAAATTATGCGGGTTTTTTCATCGAGCGGTAGACGACTTCTTTTCCGCCGTTTTGAAAAACTAGCTCTCTTTCGCCGCTCTTCGCTAGTTTTGTGCGAAGACGGATTTTCTGACCTTCTTTCGTGCACAGTGCAACGTTCGAAATATGGATCGGTATTTCCATTTCAACGACGCGGCCGCCCTGAGTCTGCTGAGTGCGGCGCATGTGTTTTTTACGCACGTTCACACCCTGTACGAGGATTCTCTCTTCGCTGCGCGACAGAACTTCGCCTGTCTTGCCTTTATCATTTCCTGCGATCACGATAACTCGATCGCCTTTGCGGATATTTTTGCTCATGAGAGTCTCCTAAATCACTTCTGGGGCGAGCGAACTGATTTTCACAAATCCACCATCGCGAACTTCGCGAGCGATGGGTCCGAAAATACGGGTTCCACGCGGGTTATTTTTATCATCGATGATCACGCAGCTATTGTCGTAAAAGCGCAGCAATGAGCCGTCGTCTCTACGGATATAGCTTTTCGTCCGAACAACGACAGCTTTAACTACTTCGCCTTTCTTCACAGCGCCTTTGGGGTCAGCTTCTTTCACCGCGCATACGATGATGTCGCCAACTCGCGCATAACGCTTGCGGGTTCCCCCGAGGACTTTAAAGCAGCGGACTTGCTTAGCACCGGTATTGTCGGCCACTTCGAGATTTGTTTCTTGTTGAATCATAATCTTCCTTAGCTCTCTATTAGAGGACTTCCACTACGCGCCAGCGCTTTAACTTAGAAAGCGGCCGTGTTTCAGTAATTCTTACTTTTTGGCCGATCTCGAGCGCGTCGCTATCGTCTTGTGCATAATATTTTTTAGAGCGCTCGATGACTTTGGAATACTTTCCATGTCTCATCTTACGCGATACTTTTACCACGACTGTCTTATCCATTTTATTGGAGATGACAACGCCGATGTTTTCTTTGCGTTTGCCTCGTGTCTCAGTAGTCATGCGACCACTCCTTTAGAGCGTTGCTGTTGCGTCATAGCGGTTAATAGGCGTGCCTTCTCTCTCCGCTTCGCTTTAATGAGATGAGGCTTTTCTAGCTTGCGATTGGTCGTGAGTTCATTGCGCAAAGCAAAGATCTCTCTTTCGAGCTCAACCACTTTAGCTTGCATGTCTTGAGCGGATGGCTCAGCTTTTTTCGTTTTCTTTGCCATTGTTATACTCTCTCCAATCTATCGACAAACTTCGTGCGGATTGGCAATTTAGCCGATGCGAGTTTCAACGCTTGTTGCGCTTCTTCTCGTGTGACGTTGCCAACTTCAAACAAAACTACGCCTGGTTTCACCGGAGCAACCCAATGATCGAGTCCGCCCTTTCCTGTACCTTGGCGAGTTTCTGCTGGTTTTTTCGAAACAGGCTTGTCGGTAAAGATTTTAATCCAAACCTGGCCTTTTCGGCTAAAGTAACGTGTCATAGCCACTCGGCAAGCTTCGATTTGTTGGGAAGTAATCCAACCGCGGTCGAGCGCCTGCATGCCAAAGTCGCCAAACTCGACAAACATTCTAGCTTTGGCCAGACCGGCAAGGCTTCCGCGCTGCTGTTTTCTGTACTTTGTACGTTTGGGCAACATAGCCATAATTCGTTAACTCCCAACTACTTGTTTCGGCTTCACGAGGACTTCTTCGCCTTTGTTAATCCATACTTTAACGCCGATCGATCCGTAGGTCGTCTCAGCGCGGCCATGTGCGTAGTCGATGTCAGCGCGGAGTGTGTGGAGAGGAATTCGTCCCTCTTTATACCACTCAACTCGTGCGATCTCGGCTCCGCCAATACGGCCGGATACTTGTACTTTGATTCCAGCTGCGCCTGCATCCATTGAAGTCTGCATTGCTTTTTTCAAGATGCGGCGGAAAGGAATTCGTCTTTCGAGTTGTTTTGCAATCCCGTCAGCGACGAGTTTTGCGTCGAGATCAGGTCTCTTGATCTCTTCCACTTCGATCCAAACTTCTTTTCCGGTCAATGCGCGGAGTTCATTTTTCAATACATCGATTTCAGCGCCTTTCTTACCAATCACGAGACCTGGTCTCGATGTCATGATCGTCACTTCAATCTTCCCGCTCATTCTCTTAATCAAAAACTTCGAAGCGCCTTGGCAAGCAGCCTTGGTCATCAGAAGTTTTCTGATTTCGCGGTCTTCTGAAATCAAATTTCCGAACTCTTGCTTATTGGCAAACCAGTTGGAGAGCCATCTTTTTCTCGTTACGAGGCGGAAGCCGGTTGGCGATACTTTTTGTCCCATTCTATTGCTCTCCCTTACTTGTCTTCAGCCGAGAGGACGATCGTAAAATGACTCGTCCGTTTATTCACAGGTACCGAAGAACCTTTGCTTCGCGCTTTCGCACGGCGCAAGATAGGGCCTGCATCGACCCGAATCTCGTGTACTTTTAGTTGTTCGCGGCGCGCATCGAGTTGCGTTTCAGCATTTGCGACAGCGCTATCCAGCGTCTTTTTAATCAATCTTCCGCCACGCAGTTTGCTGTACAGCAACTGAAGGGTCGCTTGCTCAACAGGGAGCCCGCGAATCAGATCGGCAGCATAGCGCGCTTTTCTCGGAGAAATTCTTACGAATCTAGTCTTTGCTCTTGCGAATTGCATCGTTTAACTTCCCTGTGATTGTGGTGCAGCAGCAGCAGCCGTTTTTTTCGGGTGGCCCTTGAATGTACGAGTCGGAGAAAATTCGCCTAAGCGATGGCCGACCATATTCTCGGAGACAAACACCGAAATGAACTTCTTGCCATTATAGACCTCGAAAGTCTGACCCACCATTTCTGGTATGATCGTCGACCGTCGTGACCACGTTTTAATCACTTTTTTGGAGCTATCTTTATTGTTTTTTTCTACTTTTGCCAACAGGTGATGGTCGACAAAAGGACCTTTTTTCAGCGATCTTCCCATGGACTTATCTGCGCTCCTTTACAATCCATTTTCTCGACTTCTTCGTGGAACGGGTGCGGTAGCCTTTGGTAAATTGTGCCCAAGGCGTTTGAGGATGGTTACCTTTACCGCGTCCTTCACCACCACCCATTGGGTGGTCGACAGGGTTCATTGCAGTACCGCGAACAGTGGGTCGAATACCCATCCATCTTGCGCGTCCTGCTTTACCGATAACTCTTAAGTTGTGTTCGGCATTCGACAAAGCGCCAAAAGTCGCTCGGCACTCTTCGTTGATCATCCGAACTTCGCCCGATGGCATACGGAGAGTAACGTGTCCCCCGCTGCGCGCCAGTAGCTGAGCCGAAAGACCCGCTGAGCGAATGAATTTTCCGCCACGGCCAGGATAGAGTTCAACGTTGTGAACAACTGAGCCGAGTGGCATATACTTCAAGCGCATGCAGCAGCCGACTTTGAACGGTGGCTCATCGCTTGTCTGAACCGTATCGCCCACTTTCAAACCTTGTGGAGCGAGGATGAATCTTTTTTCGCCATCTTCGTAGTTTACGAGCGCGATCAAAGCCGATCGGTTAGGATCATATTCGATTGAAGCGACTCGCGCAGGGATATTTTCCTTGTCGCGCTTGAAGTCGATCAAACGGTACTTTCTCTTGTGTCCGCCACCTTTATGACGGCACGTGATGTGACCGTTGTGGTTACGTCCATTAGTTCTGCGCTTTGGCGCTAGAAGCGACTTAGGGATCTTCTTGTCGCTTGGATCCAGCTCATCAAAAGCAGGCTGGACTAGCTTTCTTTGTCCAGGTGTTACAGGTCGGAATAGTTTCGGCATACAGGTCCCTTTACACTTTCTCGTCGATTGCATCGCCCGGACGGAAGGTTACAACGGCTTTCTTAACGCGCGCTGTCTTCCCGGTAAAACCGCGAACTCGTCTCCATTTTGAAGGAACGGAAATCGTGTTTACGGATACGACTTTTACTTTCTTTTCTGCATAAATCTGCTCGACAGCCGCTTTGATTTGGGCTTTATTAGCGCCTGTGTCGACTTCGAACACTACTTTCGGAGATTTGCATTTTGTGACGCAGCGGTTGCTGGTCGCATGCTGTAAGTTCTCCAATACCCGGCTCTTCTCAGTAATGCGCCGGCGTTTGACTATCTGATAGGGATTCATATTTTTGCCTTCCTTAACCGAGTAGGGAGATCAATTCATCAAGTGCCGACTCGAGGACAATCACTTCCTGCGAACGGACTAACTCATAACCATTGAGCTGAGGTAGCGGCATATATTCTTTCTTCGGAATATTGCGCATGCTCTTCACTAAATTTGTGTGGAGAACGTGTGCCCCTTCTTTCACATCGCCAACCATCAAAATGCGACGGTTTTTGATTTCGAGCTTGTCGAGCATATCCGCAACAGCTTTTGTCTTCGGCTTTTGCATACCTTTTGCATGCAAGACATGGATCTTATTCGCCTTGATCTTCTCTGCGATCAAGAATCGAATCGCGGCGCGCCGCTCTTTTTTATTGATCCGTGTATTCACGTCAAATTTGGGCTTTGGTCCCCATACAACAGCTCCGCCTTTATAGTGCGGCGCAGCGAGGTCGCCCTGTCGGGAACGGCCTTGCCCTTTTTGAGGGTGAGGTTTCTTGCCGGTGTGGTGTGATTCGCTTCTTCGCTTTGTATTCGCAGACCATTGGCGAGCGTTATTGCGAAGGGCCACAATGTAATCTTTAATAGACTGGGAGTGGGCAGCCACTTCCAGCAGCGCGTCGTCGATTTTTACCGTGCCGACTTCTTTTCCTGCAATGTCGTATTTCTTCAGCGTAGCCACTTATAAACTCCTTACCCGCGCTTAATCGATTTGCGAATATAGACGATGCCGCTTCGTGCTCCAGGAACCGCACCTTCGATGAGAAGGAGATTCCCCTTAATCGCGACAACTCTTAAATTCTGAACTGTTTTTTGGTCTGCGCCCATTCGAGAAGGCCGCTTTCCACCTGGGAAGCAACGACCCGGCGTCGATCTCATACCGGTCGAACCCATGTGCCGGTGGAACCCGGAACCGTGAGCAGCTGGACCGCCAGACATCCTGTGTAGTTTAATAACGCCCTGGAAGCCCTTACCTTTAGATACGCCTTCCACATCGACGTATTTCGCGTCTGTAAAGACGGTTGCATCGATTTGCTGGCCAACCTGGTATTGGTCGACTTCGTCAATTCGCGATTCGCGAATAACGCTGCAGGGTTCGACGTTGATTTTTGCAAAATGCCCTTTGATCGGCTTTTTCGCGCGATTAGCTTGCGCTTTCGTCATGCGAAGGCCGCCCAATTGAACGCCGTTATAGCCGTGCGTTTCCTTACGCTTAATCTGAAGAACGGTGTTAGGCTCAGCCAAAATGACCGTGCACACAACTAATTTTCCGTCCTTATCGAAGACCTGCGCCATCCCTTTCTTCTGGCCAATCAATGTCAGCGACATACGTGTTCCTTATCTCAGTTTTTCTATCGTCAGATACGCAAGCCCCGCTCGCATGCTGCTTGCTGGGCGTCGCCTTTAGAAGGCTAGAACTTTCTAGCACTCAAAAGATTAAGCGAAGAGCATAGCGAGTCAAACGGTTTTCGTTCAACTTCTTTCTTCGCTAACGCGCTTAACCCCATTTTTTGGGGTGGCATGCGTGAATTCGGGATTCGCCCTTACGGACGAGGATTCTTAAATATCCAGCCGTGAATCATATAGAAACACGGCTGTTTTTCACAATTATTTTCTCAAACCAGCTGCATTTTTATTGCGTAGGGAGCGCTTTCAGCGTCAAATTCTGCTTTTAAACTTAAGATTGCGCTACCCAACCCAGCGACCAAGAAAGCAAGTGCCACCGGAGCCGAGAGAGCCATGCCGCAAACCATGGTTAAAATCGCTCCCACCCCTGCAATCGCTGCCAAAGCGAATTTAGCAACGCGATAGGCAAAAATAGAGAGCTGATCGCCCAGCAGACGATCCATTTCATCAGTTAAATTTTTTCCTGCCTTTATCGTTGAAAGAGCTTCCCACTGTTGATAAGAGGCGTAACAATCGATTGCATCCACTCCCGTCTTTAAAACAGTTCCAGCTGACAATAATTGTTTAGAAAACGCAGAGCTTGTCGACAACACTTCCAGAGCAAAGCAACCAACAGCCGCAGCATTCGCGCTATTGCGAACCGTCGTATCAACAATCGCCTGATTGAGCACCCCAGGCAACGCCGGTATTGCCATCACGTTACGGGCTGTGCTCGTCGCTCCCTGAACTTGCTTAGTCCAATCTACAACAGCCGCGCTCATAAACGGCGTTTGATCATTGACTTGCTGGGCAAATTTACAGCTTCTCATCACGGCGCCCAGCACATCTGTGGCACCTTTAGATTTTTCCAGAACCCGACCGAATCCCTCCAGCGAGCCATTTGCTAAAGCTTTATTTTGCGATACAACTACAGTTCCCTGAGTCGTGGTATGATTTCCAATAATTGCTGTCATATGATTCCCTGTTAAATGAAGGGCGAAAAGATATCTTTTTACTTCGCTTTCTGTCTAGGAATTAAAATTTTTTCTCGATCTTTGAGCAGGCGGCGACTTTTAAAACAGGTTAAATCGACATCATCATCTAGGATGAGGTGATTTTTGAGCTGAAAAAACCGAGTACCAACTGGCAAACGAAGAGTCTGATCATCTACGATCACCTCGATTTCTTTTAACCAGTCGATCGAAAGACTAGTCGAATCTAAAATCGGTTTTAGCAAAGAAATTTCTCTTAAGTTTGCATCGCGCAGTGGCTGCGCTTTTTTGAGAACATCTCCCCAAGTCTGGCCTCTTTCGATTTCATAGACACCGGGCTTTCGGACAGCTCCTAATATTTCAATTTTAAGAATGGGAATAACAACAGAGGGCGTATCGAGAAGAGTAGATTGAATTTTTGCTAGAATAAAGAGAGAAACGAGAAGAATCAGAAGGCTGCTCGTAAGCAGCCATTCTGAAGACCTAGCTGAAGACCTGGCTGAAGATCGCGCCGAGGTTTTCACCTCAGTTTATGGGGCTGTAGGCAAGAGAAGTTGCTGTACAGCTGGCATCTCAAGCGGCGATTTGTAGGTCATATTCTCTTTGTAGAAATGACCCCAAAGAGCAAATACTGTGCTTGCCAAGGAGATTGTCAAAAGAACAATCGGAGCTGCAATTGGAGCGCCGAGCATCAAAGCCAATACACCGAGAATCCCTGTTGCAAGAGCAGTAACTGCTTTGCAAAGCTTGAGGAAGTTATGTCTTTGTGTTTCGACCGCTGCTACTTGCATTTCATCGGAAAGATCGGTGCGTAAACCTAATTTTCTCGCATCAGACCACTCGTTCGCTGCTTCATAAGCATCAATGCTATCTGGAACTACGCTTACGATATCGCCCACATTTTTTACCGACTCCGAACCCGTGAATGTAAGGATCGAATAGCAAGAAGCTGCAATTAAGTCCGCCGTTTCGTGAACTGCGTGCATAATTTTTTTGGTGCTTGAAGTATCTTCCAAAGCTTCTTTTGCGGAGATAGCGAGGGTAACGTTGCGTGGAAAGATCAAGAGATTAGCTAATCGACCAAACGGCTCGCCAAATGTAGCGTATGAATTTTGGGTAGCACCTGCTAAATCGAGCCAACGAGCAACCTGGCTGGCACCCTTTGCTGTGCGGTAGATAATACCGGTATTTTGCGAAGCATCTTTAATCTGGCGCGTTACATCGGCTGCACGGTTGTTAATTTCCGGCATGATCGTTTTGGGATTAGCGGCTACTGTCATGTCATCACCTAATTTTTTGAGTTCTTCTTAAAATCGCCAATATAATAAGCGACCCCACCATTCATGTAAAGACTTCTAAAAGAGTTGACAACTAGAAAGTTGGGAAAGTTTTAAGACCTCGTAACCAGTCAGCCGCGCTCATTCGAGGCTTCCCCTCCGGCTGTACTTCAAGGAGCGTAAGGGAACCAGAGCCGCACGGTATAGTAAATTTTCCACTACCCACTTCGGCTCTAAAAATTTTTAACCGTTTCTTTTCTCCGTTCATCGTAACCCAGCACCAGGCACCTGGTCTTGGAGAAAAGGCGCGAATGAGATTGTGGATCTCTTCCGGGCTTTTCGACCACTGAATCTCACCTTCTTCGGGCTCAACTTTGGCCGCATACGTCACTAAATTAGGGTCTTGGGCTACAGCAGATGGAATCGCCTTCCGGTACTGATTCAAAACAGATAAGAGCAGTGGCTTAGAAAGATCACAGAGGGCCTGCTCTAACTCACCAAAACTCATTTCACGCGGGATAGCCATTTTCGACTCAGCAATGACATCTCCTGCGTCGAGCTGTTTCACCATTTTTTGAATGGATACCCCAGTTTCCAAATCTCCATTCAACAAACATCGATGGATGGGCGCAGCGCCTCGGTATCTGGGTAGTAGGCTCGCATGGACATTGATACAGCCAAGCGGGGGTATATCCAATAATTTTTGAGGCAGAATCTGACCAAAAGCGACGACGACATACAGATCAGCTTGCAAGGCTGAGATTTGTTCTAAAAATTCTGAATGAGACGACTTTTCAGGCTGAAAGATCGGCACATGTGGAATTTTCTTTTGAGCCAGCTCTTTCACTGGAGAGGCTGTCATAGCCAACGAGCGCCCTTTAGGACGATCGGGTTGTGTCACAATCCCCACAATAGGCACGAGATTCTCGACAAGATAGTCGAGAATCTCCGCCGCAAATACGGGTGTACCGAAGAAAATAATGGATGGATTTTTCACTCTTCGAAATATTCTTCGTCTTCGTCTTGAGATCCTTTCGCCGTCACACCTTCTAAGCCGATTAGACCGCGCTTGGAATTGCGGCAAAAATCGATCCAGTGTTTGACTTCGGAGAACGGTTCGATCTCTTGCTCGATTTGCGCTATCGCATCTTCGAGATGGAGACCAGTTCGGTAAGTGATTTTAAAGGCTTTCGATAACGCAACCCGCACTTCAAGGGGGAATTTATGTCGTTTCAAGCCGATGATATTAATGCCGCCAAACTTATAAGGAAAACCTCCACCGACAGTATAAGGAGGGATATCGCGCGGCACTCGGC
Source organism: Chlamydiota bacterium (assembly GCA_048498835.1). Taxonomy (GTDB): domain Bacteria; phylum Chlamydiota; class Chlamydiia; order Chlamydiales; family SM23-39; genus CAITMJ01. The sequence goes on from JBEHXF010000004.1 coordinate 42,651, forward strand.
TAAATCCACCAACCATAGCATGTTTGCCGATGCGTGAAAATTGATGAACAGGAGTCATTCCGCCGATGATTGCACAATCTTCGATGATCACATGTCCTGCGAGCATTGCGCTATTCGACATAATCACGCGATTGCCGATTTCGCAATTGTGCGCCACATGGCAATAAGCCATGATCAAACAATCATCACCGATGCGTACAACAGATCCTTCCTGACAGGATGAATTGATGGTGACAAATTCTCGAATTTCGCATCGTTTCCCAATCACCACATAGGTGGTTTCTCCTCGGAATTTCAAATCCTGAGGTTTGGTTCCGATGCTCGCTCCAGGCCAAATAACCGTTCCCTCTCCGATGGTCGTATTGCCATCGATATAGGCATGGGATTTGATGACCACGTTATCTGCGAGAGTGACAGTTCCTTTGACAACAGCGAATGCTTCAATGGTGACATTTTTGCCGAGTTTGGCTCCCGGCTCGACAATCGCTAGTGGGTGAATGTTAGACATGCGTTTTTCGTTCTCGTTGCAGCGTTACAGTTGCTCTTTAGTTACTAAGGCAAAACTCAGCTCCGCTTCCGCTGCAAGCTGATCGCCAATCATGGCTTTTGCTTTGATTTTTCCACCGTTGCCGCTAATGTGAATTCCCTTAGCTTGGAGTGTTAAAACATCTCCAGGAGTTACAGGTTTGCGAAATTTCGCGCTAGCGATATTCAACAACACGGCAATTTTTTTATTGTATCCTTTTTGATGGACTAAAATGCCACCAGTTTGAGCGAGCGCCTCTAGGATTAAGACGCCTGGCATAATAGGGGCTCCTGGGAAGTGCCCTTGAAAAAACGGTTCGTTGTAAGTTACGTTTTTGACCGCTGTGATTTCACTAGCCTCTAGATCGATGTGTATGACGCGATCGACCAGTAAAAAAGGATAGCGGTGAGGAAGAATCTCTTCTACCTGCTTACTCGTTAAGACAAACGAACGGTCGGGTGAATGTCCGCCCATTTATGTTTTCTCCATGTTTGATTGAAACACTTTTCTCAATTCACGCGCAAACGCAGCGTTACTAGCATGTCCGGAGCGAATTGAAACGATATGCCCCTCAATGGGCGCTCCCAAAAGAGCTAGATCTCCAATGAGATCGAGTACCTTATGGCGCACCATCTCATCGCGAAAACGAGCGCCACCCGGATTTAAAATCCGATTTCCTTGAATGACCAGCGCGTTATCCAATCCTCCGCCTTTGATGATCCCCTTTTCGACAAAAGGAGCGATTTCTTCATAGAGCGAAAAAGTGCGACAAGATCCCAATTCCGTTTTATATAGAGTGGGATTTAGAGTAGCTGAAAAGTACTGAGAACCGATGAGAGGAGATTGTGGATAATGAAGTGTGTAGCTAACGCGGTAATCTGACGCAGGAAGAGCAACTAAATGGGTATTCCCTTCTGACCAATAAATGGGCTGTTCGATTTTGAAAATCTTCTTCTTTGCAGTGAGCGTTTCCACTCCTGCTTCATCGAGCAAACGGACAAATTCAGAAGCGCTTCCATCGCCAGCCGGAATTTCTGGTCCAGATAATTCAATACGGACATTATCGATCCCCATACCATAAACTGCCGACAAGAGATGTTCCACCATTTGAACTGAAGCGGCTCCTTTTGCGAGCAACGTACAACGCAGGGTCTGTTGAACATAATCGAGATCAGCACAGATTTCGGGTTTTCCAGGCAAATCAATTCGCTGGAAAACAATGCCCGTATCATTTGCGGAAGGAAGAAGGGTTAACGAGACGCTTTGTCCCGTAAAAAGACCGATTCCAGAAAAACTAACTGGCTTGCGCAACGTAGTTTGTGGGAGATCGGAGCGTATTTCCTTCAAACCGCCCTCGAATCAAAAAAATCCATGGATGTTCGCTTAAAAACTATCAGAAAGGTAATCGAGGGTACTATATTAGGGCAACTTTTTCTTCCGGAAGCGTGAAATCACAAGTACAGAAGCTAACAAAACGCTCAAACTAATGATCGGTAAATCTCCCCAAAAACGATACAAAGTTGGAATGGAGCGAATCGGAAGATCGAAAGCAATCGCTCCCGCTTTTAAATCTGTCATGTGAAAAGGTTCTATTCCTTTTCCAAAACAATTCACAGCGCCTGTGACACCCATATTGCATGAACGAAGTAAGCACACTCCATTTTCCGCGGCGCGAATTTGGCCATGTTGATAATGTTGCCAAGGCAAAAAAGTCTCCGGAAACCAGACATCGTTTGAAATACTGACGAAAACTTCCGCCCCTTCAACCCGCGCTTCTCTCACCAAATGACTGTACGTTTCTTCAGAACAAATTGAAATCCCGATAGGCAATTTGCCTTGAAATACCTTTGCGTGAGCCCCTGGGCGAAACGAATCGGCAATGCCGAATAGATCCATGAGGACATCTGCCACAAATCGGGAACCACCAAAAGGAATGTATTCGCCCGCAGGAACTAACACTCTTTTTTCATAGCGGTTTAGCGATCGATCATTCGGCTTAAAGTGAAACGCCGCATTATAAGATGTCCCCGGTTCGTAATCAACTAAACCAACGATCACTTCCGACTGATAATAATTCGCAACTGCTTGCGCAAGGAATGCATTACTCACTCGCCAGCTACCATAATGAGATTTATAGGCGTGGGGAGCTTCTAGCGGAGGAAGTGCATCTAAAGCTTTTGCTCCAAATGTTTGAATCCAAATTTGCTGCATCATTTCTAAAGGATAGGAACCCTTTTTAGCTCCCAGTGGAACCGCTCCTTCTGGCATGACGATCAAATCAAAACGATCTCTCTTCGTGTTTTTTAAATGTCTTAAAATCCGCGCCCATTGTTCCGATGCCGGAATGTATGCGTCTGCTTTTTGATGATTATAATCCTTTTGCTCTGGTCTGTAGGCAGTTTGAACTAGGCCGATCGCCCAGGTTTTCTCCCCTTTTAAGTTCTTTTCCCAATAGCTTTGGTTGCAATAGCCAAATACAAAGGGAAGAGCGCCGCAGACTGCCCAAACAACCCATCGTTTCGTATCCCAAGCTCGAAGAGCTAACAAATTGACCCAGATTACCCAAAACGAAAGACCATAGATGCCAAACAAAGAGGCAAATTGAATGGACGCAGGATGCGCAGCTAAAGCCATCCCTACAGGATTCCAAGGAAACCCGGTTAATAAGTATAGACGCATCCATTCCATCACAACCCAAAATCCCGCTATGCCCAAACAAAGAGGAAGAGTAAGGGGCCGCCGGATCAACGCGCTCAAACATCCAAACTGAACTCCCATCGCAATGCATAAAGCGATGTAGACAATATAAATCAAAGGCCCCATGTAAACGGTAGACGCCATCCAGCTAATTTGAACTGCTTGAACAGCCGAAAACCAAACAACGGCGACCTTAAATCGATCGGCACGCTCTGCGGCGCAAAACCAAAAAAGAGCGTATCCAAACAGCGAAGCCAATACGCCAGCTGTCCCGCTCCAGGCCGATTGACCAAAAGCGACGATTGCCCAGCTAATGAATAGCTTAAGGGAATTTAAGCGAACTGCCGAAATCATCATTTTTTGCCGGAGATTGCGCGCCATACAGGATAACCATCATCAGTCCTCCTAGGATCGCAAGATTTTTCAAAAACATCATTTGTTGCACATCGCGAAGGCCACCATCGACAAACCAAAATTGATGGATCAAAATGGTTGTTGGAAGGAGAAAAAGAATGAGCAAAGAGGCCCCTAATTTTTCTCTGACTCCCAGTAATAATAACAGCCCGCCAACAAGTTCTAACAGTGTCGCCAAAATCAATAATAGTGGCGACCAAGGGGTCAGAGCGGCAAAGCAATTTTGAGCGCTTTCTGAAAATCCCATGTAGCCTTGCCAGTCACAAAGAACATTCATCAACATTTTTTCACTCTCATGCCAATGAAATATTTTATTTACACCAGCCGTCAAAAAGATGGCGCTCAAAAAAAATCTAGCCAATACCGTTGCAGCAACCCGAATAATCCGCATAGGACCTTCCTCAACTGAAATCTACAGGATCGCAAAATAAATCATATTTTTCTAGATAACCGAGCCCCAAGTCAGTAAAATAACAGCCCGCATGACCCAAACATTTCGCCAAAATCACATCATCGCCTTTTTTAAGACTTGGAAAGGGTCGAATCGACCGCTCGATTTGTCCTTAAGCGACTATTTCCGAGCACATAAAAGTCTCGGGTCGCACGATCGGCGCTACATTGGCGATACGATTTATACCCTGGTACGATGGAAAAGCCTCTTCGACCAGATCGACCCCACCGACTCCATCTCCCTCCGCCTCCACCTACTTTCAAAACAGCCCATCGAGGAGTGGACCCAAGAACCTTCACTGACCGATTCAGCTCGACACGGCGCCTCCTCTTATCTGTTCGACAAGCTCTGCAGCGCCTATGGCTATAAACAAGCCTGCGCTCTCGCCACCGCTCTCAATACCCCAGCTCCAATCTCTATACGAGCCAATCTCCTCAAAACGACCCGAGAAGAACTCCTCGCCCGCTGGACAGCTCAATTTCAAGTCCGACCTGGCCATCTGGCACCCGCCTCGATTCTCTTCACGAAACGAGAGCCCCTTTTCACCCTTCCTGAATTCAAAGAAGGGCTCTTTGAAGTCCAAGACGAAGGAAGTCAGCTCATCTCTCAACTCATCGAAGCAAAAAGCGGCGATCGATTCCTCGACTTCTGCAGCGGCTCTGGCGGAAAAACCCTTGCGATTGCCCCGCATATGAAAGGAAAAGGAGAAATCTATCTCCACGATATCCGTCCTCATGCACTCCAAGAAGCAAAAAAAAGACTCCGCCGAGCTGGCGTCCAAAACGCCCAAATTTTAGAACCCGGCCACCCTACCCTTTCCAAACTGCTCAATAAAATGGACTGGGTATTAGCCGATGTTCCCTGTAGCGGCAGTGGAACGCTGCGCCGCAATCCCGAGATGAAGTGGAAAATCGATCAAGAGATGATCGACCGGCTCATCCAGGAGCAGCGGGACATCATCACCCAGGCGATCCGCTACCTAAAGCCCGGCGCCAAATTTGTCTACGCCACCTGCAGCATTTTCCCGGAAGAAAACGAAGAGCAAGTCGAATATTTCTTAAAACATCTGCCTATAAAGCTTGAAAAAGAGCCTCTTCGGCTCCTTCCTTCCGCCGGCGGATGCGACGGATTTTTCGCCGCCCTATTCAGAAAGGATAGTCCGCAATAAGTTAAGACAGGTTTCTGCTTGTTAAGGACTATCCAGAAAAGAAATCTTTCAGTAAAATCCTTGCAATTGGAGATCTAACCATTATGCAACGCAATTTTTTCTTCTTCACACTTTTTGCAACCAGCCTCTTCGCTGCACCTATGCCGCCGATGTCGATGGGCGACAATCAAAAAATTGGCGTACAGAATTCTATCCTTGCCAAAGTGAATGGCACGACCATCTCGATGATGGATGTGAAGAAAAAGATGGATCTGCTCTTCCATCAAAATTACCCCCATCTGCTCCACGCCAATCAAGCCCGCTTCCAATTTTATGAAGCAAGCTGGCGCCATGTGCTGATGGAAATGATCGATAACGAACTTCTCCTCGCCGACGCCGCCGATAAAGAAATTAAACTAGCAGACGCGGAAGTACGCGAGGAAATTGAAAACCGATTTGGTCCAAACGTGATGACCATGCTCGATAAAATCGGTCTCACCTATGACGAAGCTTGGAAGCTGATTAAAAATGACATGATCGTGAAGAGAATGACTTGGTGGTTCATCCATTCCAAAGCGCTCTCGAAAGTAACTCCGCAAGATATCAAGGTAGCCTATCAGCATAAACTCAAAGAAACCCCTCCTTATGTCGAGTGGACCTATCGCGTGATCACTCTCAAAGGAGAGCAACCAGCTGTCGCGGCAGAAGAACTCTACCAAAAAATTGAAGCGGCGTCTCCTGCTCCCGATCAACTCACTGCCATTTTAAAAGAGTTTGAAGCTACCCATTCAGGCGTCTCAGCTTCTCTCTCCAATGAATACGTGGGGAAAGATATCGAGATTTCAGAAACACATCGAGCGGCTCTCTCCTCTCTTCAACCTGCTCAATACAGCAAGCCGCTGACCCAAACTCGCCGCGATAATTCGGAAACGTGCCGAATCTTCTACTTAAGCCATGCAGTCGATCACCCAGCTCCGGCTTTTGAAGAGTTGGCCCCAATCCTTAAAAATGAGTTGATTCAAAAAGCCTCGGGCGAAATCTCGCAAAACTACATTGAGAAACTTCGCAAACACTACCGGTTTGATGCAAGTCATCTCAAAGAGACACTGCCAGACGATCTGCAACCTTTCGCGATCCAGTAATGAATCTAACCGAGCTCCTTTCTTTTCTTGATGAAATTGGAGCTCGGCCTAATAAAGGCCTCTCGCAAAACTTTCTCATCGATCCAGAGATCTTGCAGAAAATCGTAATCCTTGCTGATATTCAGCCAGGCGACTCAGTCTTAGAAGTCGGTCCAGGTCCTGGCGCGCTTACGCAAGAGCTTCTCAAAGCAGGCGCCAATGTTCTCGGTATCGAAAAAGATCGCCTTTTTGCCGATCATCTCTCCCGCCTACAAACTCCTGACCGCCGCCTCTCCATCGAACGAACCGACTTTCTCGACTATCCTCTCGATTCTCTTCCTCCAAAACCCTGGAAAGTGGTCGCCAACCTCCCCTACAACATCACAACACCGATTCTCGAAAAGCTCTGTCTCGAAGCGCCCCATTTCACCTCATTTACGATCATGGTCCAAAAAGAGGTGGCTGAGCGCATGAAAGCCAAGCCAAAAACGAAAGCCTTTGGCTCTCTCACTCTCTTTCTCCAATTCTACACTCGCTTTCACGGCTCCTTTCTCGTCTCGCGCAACAGCTTTTACCCCGCTCCTACCGTAGACTCAACCGTAATCCGCCTCGACACCCGTACGCCCCCCGATATCGATCCTGCGCGCCTCTTTCCCTTTATCCGAAAAGCCTACCAACAACGTCGGAAAATGCTCACCTCTTCCCTACGCGACATCTCTCCTCACATCGCGACCTACCTAACAGAACTCGGCCTCTCGCCGAAAGCCCGTCCTGAAGAACTCTCTCTCGACGAATGGATCGCCTTTGTTAAGAAGCTGTAGATTTTTCCTCTTCCACTTGTTGACAGGCCCTATGAAGCAATCTCAAACCTGCTTGAATTGGACAATCGACTATATTTTTCGAGATCGTAAGAAGTTCAACTTTTAAAACGTCAAAAGATTTGCTCTTTGAAACAAGATTTCCTTTAATTTTTACAGCGTTACCGATAAACGCACCCGCCTCTGAGGCATTGAGTTCAAGAGACTCAGCCACATTGAGATCATTTAAAAAGAAGATGTATTTTGCGAAGACCTTCATTGTGGTCACTTCTACTTTTCCCAACGCGAGAAACACCTCACAGCGAATTCCAATAGGACCTAACGCGTCATCATCTAAAGTAGCATTTTTACCTACAATGTAATAATCCCCTCTCCATTCATTGTGCTCGAGCTCCCTATTCCAGATAACTCTTCCCCCATTTTTTACATGATCGGGATTCCGTTGAGCATAGTCGATCGCAGAACGGATTCGCTCGGCATCATAATGACTAGCTATAACCAAATTCATAACAACCTCTTTTTTAAGGGCTTGACATGCTATCAAATAAAAGAATTTGAAGTAACACTCATTATTCATCCCCTTTTAGATATAAAAAATCACAGAAAATATACCCAAAAGGGGATACAGAATTAGACAAAAAATACCCTTTTGGGTATTAATTAGGAAAGATTCGATTGGGGGTTTGAATGCTTAAAACTGAGGAAAAGTTCATTGATAACTTGCTACAAGCAGGCGCCTCCTTATCATCTGAATGGGTTGGCCATCAACCGAGAATTTTCCTTCGCTCTTTACGAAAGCGTCTACGGATGACTCAGACACAACTAGCCAAACGTGTCGGACTTCCACAATCCTACATTGCCAAAGTCGAGTCAGGTGTCAAAAAACCAACACTTGATACATGGGAAAAAATCTTTCGAGGCTTATATGCTTCCATCACCCTTCTCTTAATTCCCGAAAAAATGCCAGCGGAGATTTTAGAAAGCCAAGCTTTAGAAGCTGCAAAAAAAAGAGTAAAATATGTAGCCGGGACAATGGCGCTAGAAGAACAGCTTCCATCATCCGAAGCTTTACGAGAGATGGTGCAGGAAGAAAAGCAGCGATTACTCGAGTCCAAAACTACTAAAATTTGGGATTAGAACATGTTAGATTTCCCTCTCGGAGCTACTCCCATACACGATAGCAGCGGACTCAAACTTCCATGGATTAAAAGTAAAATTCGACTTGATGCCGCTGAAGCGGAGTCAATTTTAAAAGCAGTATCGAAATATTTCTCACAAAGAAAATTTCCTCTTTCATGGTTTAACGAGAAAACACTCAAAAAAATCCACGCTGATATGTTCGGTGAAGTTTGGGACTGGGCAGGCACTTACTATCAAGGTCCACTCCGGAATATCGGCATCAACTCTGCTTACATTCCCCATCAATTAAGAGAGCTTTGTCAAGATGTTCAATTTTGGCTTCAGCATAAAACTGATCTTTCCTTCCTAGAACAAAGCGCTCGAATTCACGCTCGACTCGCACAAATTCATCCATTCCCAAATGGAAATGGGCGACATGCTCGTCTAACAGCTGATCTTTATCTTTTTTCTGCAGGTGGTACACGACCACATTGGCCCGAACAAATCATTACATCTAATACAAATCTCCGAAAAGAATATATCCAATCTCTAAAGAATGCCGATCGAGGAGACTATTCAGATCTTCTCCATCTAATTATTAAATATGGCGGAGGCAATCCAGGAAACTAAATCGCTTTAGCGGAAAAATTTATCCCACTTCTCTTTCAGGACGAAAAAGAGGGTTTGCTCTACCCCCTCTCGTGCATAGAGATCGGTTTTAGCAAGAAGGTTGTTGTATTGATCAAAAGCTCGCACCTCGCCAACCTTTTGCCCTTTCTTGATGGGCAAGCTGAGATTTTCCCACTGCACAAAGGCTTTGATTTCGGGCTCTTCTGCTGGATAATAGCTGAAGTTAAAGTCCTGCGTTAAAACAGCAATTAAGGGCTGCTTGGCACCGGGAAGCGCTTTGTTATAGGTTTGAGTCGCAGGAACGAGAAGTCTTTGCACAGGATGCTCAGCAAAGGCGATCTCAAAGAGATTGCGCGCATCTTCGTATCGCTCATGTCGCTTTGAGCCACCCAAAACGACCGCAACGAGGGTCCTTCCCTCGTGACTCGCCGCCCCTACGAGAACAAACCCCGCGGGAGTATGATAGCCCGTCTTCACTCCTATCGCCTTCGAATAGAAGTACTTAGAACCTTCGACCATGAGTTGGTTAAATTGCTTTAACTCAGTCATTTGATGTTTATTGGTCGGAGGATTTAAGTAAGATTGCTTTGAAACAATCTCTCGAAAGGTAGGCAAATGGATCGCATGCCTGGCCATAACAGCTAGATCGTAAGCGGTGGTCACATGGTCTGGATCATGATAGCCATGCGGATTGCAAAACTTTGTATTCTGACAACCAATCTGTTTTAGGTAATGATTCAATTCCTCCATAAAAGAGGGCACGGTGCCGCTGACTGCTTCAGCAATGGCGTTCGCCGCATCATTGCCAGAGACGAGCATCAGACCATGCAACAGGGCTTCCATAGTCACAGTCTCGCCTCGGACTAGCCCCATTTTTGTCGCATCGCTCTCCAACCACCAGGACGGAGCTTCATTTCGATTCTTAGCGGTCTTAACGCGAACCGCTTCCGGAGAAACCGTTACTTTCTGGTTGAGATCGACCCGCTTTTCATCTAATACAAAGAGAGCGGTAGCGATTTTTGTTGTGCTCGCTGGGAAGGCAGGCACATGAGCTTGCTTTTCATAAAGGATGGCGCCTGTGTCAGCATTCACTAATATAGCGTGGCGGGCGTGCAGATCGACGGGCAAACCCTTTGCCAATAACCCTGTTCCACAAAAACACAAACACCAGAAAATCAATCTCATATTAGACGCTGATTCTAAGCTTCACCCCTCGCTACTGTCAAACTCAAATTCATCTAATTGACAAGGAATCTATCACTTCATATAATGAGGGAACGGTGTGTTAGCGACCAAGGAGGCCGTGATGTTAAATCCAGCTCAGATCGAAGACGCTTACAAAGAATTCATGACCAACCTCGGCCAGTGGGCTCATGATGGGATTACTCCAATCGATCTGAAGTTCCTCCATGAATCGGGTCTTCTTCAAACGCTACAAGAAGAACAAGGCGATCCCGACGATCTGACACAATATTTCCACGTTATTGAAAGCGTTGAAAAAGTGACGCTTTTTAACGATCAATTCATCGTTTGGATTATTCCTAAAGTGGAATCGGATCAACCGGTCACTTACGTGATGATTGCGCTGAATCAACCAGAAAAGGCTCACCTAGAAATTGTCTTTTCGACGAACGGCGTGTACAACACTCCCCGCTACGTTTTGAAAGTGCTTCAACATTTCCTGGTTGATATGCTCGAAACAGAAGCGACTCTTACTTCAATCGAGAAGAATCAGTAGTTTCCCCAAAACGCTTGATCAGGACGAGGATATTCGTATCCTTGTCTCTCTTGTAGTAGACCTCATCCATGTATTGTCGAATAAAGAGAATGCCGAGGCCTCCAATAGGTCGCTCTTCTAACGTTGCAAGCGGATTGAAGTGAGTCGCTTTTTGTAAAGGGTCAAAAGCTGGGCCATTATCTCGCAAAACAAGCTCAACAGTCCCCTGCTTCACCTCTCTGATTCGCAGCTGAATGATCCCTTTTTTGCTTTTGTAGGCGTGTTCGATGATGTTGACAAGCGCCTCTTCCGATGCGAGCTCAATCTTCCGAATCGTTGTCTCCTCGCAATGAATAGAATGAAGATGACCTCGAATCCAGTTAAGGATTGAGGACAATTCGCTCACTGCGGCTGAAAAAGTCTTCTGGTCGTCCAAGGATGAAAGTAAAAAATTTCGTTTTTAACCCGTCATTTCTACCATTCGGACGATATCGCGTCGACTATTTTTTGAGAAATTTTTCGATATAAGGGTCTTGTGGAAGCTTCTTGAGCCGCTTCAATCGATTCCAATTGGCCCAGCGAAAAAGGCAAAACAACCTCTGTTTCTCCGTGTGATGAAACAAACGTCAACTGCGGATAGGAATCACCATCGACATAATCGTAATCTACATCTGCGGCGATTTTGTGAGGTCCAGAAACTATCTCCTCTCCTTTACAGAGAGAAACCTCAGTCACTAAACGACGACGACCTTCACAAGCTTGCAGTTGGTGGTAGATTTTATTTTTGATTCTCTGAGGATCGCGTCGGTAGCCAATAGAATCGTTTTGATTTTCAAGGATAGAGACATTGAGCCGATACTCGCCAGAATGATTGCGCACGACAACAAGACCTGAACTGCTCAGTTGGCTGATCAGTTCATTGGTCAGCGAGCCATCATCATCGCCTTTTACATAGGGAATGGAAACGCTAGGCCTTCTTCCCTCGGGATAATCGAAGCCCCAATGGTAACCGCAACCTGAGATAAGAAGGAGCAAAACGAGAGAGGCCTCTCCCCTCAAAACTGATTCTCTTGTTGCAGGGCTTCAAGCTTTTCGCGCGCTTTATCAGCAGCTTTCGTCTTCGGATATTTCGCAATCACCTTATTATAATAGATGATCGAAGCAGGCACCTTTTTCGTTCGCTGAAAAAATAGTCCGGTTTCAAGGAGATTATCTGCGAAGAGCTCTTGCGTTTCGAAGAAGATTTTTTCCGCTTCTGCAATGCGCGGCTCTCTTGGGAAGGCGAGCTTAAATTTGCGCAAGTTCACCTCAGCGAGATCGAGCACATCTAGATCAAGGCTTGTATTTTTGCACTGCGTTAAATAAATGCGGTTCACTTCCAAGAACGCTTGCGCAGCCATTTCATGTTTTGGAAAGCGACGAATGAGCGAATGAAGCGTTTCAACAGCTGGCTTATAATCTTCCAGCTCTGCCTGAACAATCGCTTTGCCCAAGAGGGATTTAACCGCAAATTCGCTATGGGGCAAAGAGGTAATTACTTCATCGTAGATTTGAACGGCGTCTTCTTGCGCTGGGAGCCATTTGGGCATTTTATGAAAACCGAAAAGCGGTTTTTTTGCCCCATTTTTAAACGCTTCAGCAATCTCAAACTTCATCTGAATTGCTTCTTCAAAATGGGAATGATTGGTTGAACTATTCAAATAGCTGGTCAGCGTTGCATTGGCTAATTCAAACTGTCCCAATTGATAATAGGCTAATCCAGCCTGGAAAGGAGTTTCTTGTGCAAAAGGAGTCGTGGGGAATTGGTGTGAAATGATATCGGCGAAATCAATAGCAGCCCACCAATTTTTCTCTGCAATAGCAGACTGGAGATAGCTATTGACATCAGTGACCGTTTGTTGTTCCCAGGCGATCTCTTGCTCTTGAGCGACAAGAGGCGAAGCTAGTACTAAAAGAGACAATATATATTTTTTCATAACACTCTTCAATGGAACCATCCAGGGTAGGTCATTCAAGCCGATTCTGTCAATCAGCGAAAGAGTATTGGAGGCGGAGTTTATCCGCTAAACCTTTCAACTTATCTTTAAAAGCCCCATCGACCTTAACGCCCCAGGCAGGATCGACTTGAACCAGCCCTACGCGGCGGCCAGCAGACTGAAATTGAAGCTCAATGGGCGACTTTCCGGGGTGCTCTCGAAATAGCTGTTTCAGCTCCAATAGCTGACTGAGTCGGATCTGATCAGCGTCGACTTTAAAAATAACTTTTGAAATCACTTCTTTATCGGGCATCTTTTCTTTTGCCTTCTCTTTTGAAGCTTTCCATTTCTGATCAGCTCCTCTAGCTTGCGCCTTCAGCCGATCATAGACCTCATCACAAGCCTTAATCTTTGCCTCATCCACTGAAGCGAGCTCTTCCAGATACCGGCAAGAGAGGCTAATCGATCCTTCTCGTCTCTCGATTTGAAGAATAGCATAGAGGAGTTGATTCTCTTTTAACAGAGCTCCCTTCTCTTCAAAGAGATCAGCCCAGATCGGCAGTTCAAACCGATCGAGCCCATCGCTGATCGTCAAAATAGCGAATTTTCTCTGGTTTTTATTCGACACTTTAACCTGTGTTGTCTCGACGACAAAAGCGGCTCGAATGATCGAACCTTCCGGCAAAGTTTCAAATTCGCGCAAAGGTACGCACGAGAGACGGCCCAAAATATGTTTGTAACTATCCATCGGGTGGCCCGTTAAATAGAAGCCGAGCAACTCTTTTTCCCGTTGCAGCAGCTCCATTTTTCCCGTCGGTTTTAATACGGGTGGTGGCGCCTGGAATGGTTTTTCTGTGGTTTCGATCAGAGAAAAGAGATTGAGAACGCCGAGTGAGGCCTCTTTTTGATCGCGCGACGCTTGATCGTACATCGCATCCAGACTCTCGCGCATTGCGTCACGCGACCAACTGGTGAAGTCAAATCCGCCTGCATCGATCAAGAGTTCAATCGACTTTTTCCCAATTTTCGTCTTATCAGCTCTCTGGACGAATTCATATAAGGATGGGAAAAAGCCATTTCGTTTTCGCTCTTCGATGATCTCATCGACGACCGCTTGACCCACTCCTTTAATCCCCGACATCGCAAATCGGATGCCGCCCTTCACAGCGGCAAATGCGCTCCCCGCTTGATTCACATCTGGAGGCAACATCTCAATGTGCATCGACCGAGCTTCGCGGATAAATTTTGCAAGCTTCGAGGTATCGTCGCGATCGCAGGTCATGAGCGCGGCCATCCACTCTCTCGGGTAGTTGGCTTTGAAATAAGCCGTCGCGTAAGAGAGATAGGCATAAGCCGCCGCGTGCGATTTGTTGAAACCGTAAGAGGCGAACTTTTCAATTTTATCGAAGATCCGTCCTGCCGTATCGGAATCGATGTCTTTCTTTTGGCAACCAGTGAGGAATTTTTCCCGCTGCCGAGACATCTCTTCTTTATCTTTTTTACCCATCGCGCGGCGCAACACATCGCCCTCGCCAAGCGAGTAGCCGGCCAACATGCTGGCGATCTGCATCACCTGCTCTTGGTACACCATGACGCCGTAGGTTTCGGAGAGGATCTCTTTCAACAGCGGATGATCGATCTCAATTTCTTCTCGTCCATGTTTTCGGTTGCAGAACGAAGGGATCATGTCCATCGGACCGGGGCGATACAACGCGCCGACGGCGATGATCTCTTCAAATACATCGATATGCAGCTGCTTGGCCAAATCCTGCATCCCGCCAGACTCGAGCTGGAACACGCCAAGCGTTTTTCCTTGATTGAGCAAATCGAAGGTCGCTTTATCGTCGAGCGGCAAATTGACCCAATCGATCTTACGACCTGTGTTATGTTGCACTCCATCAGCGCAAGTCTGAATAGAAGTAAGCGTTTTCAAGCCCAAAAAGTCGATTTTCAGCATCCCTACGCTCTCGACCGGCTTCATCGCAAACTGGGTAACGACCATGCTCGAATCTTTCGCCGTGCAAACGGGCACATGATCTGTGATGGGCGCGCCTGAAATGATCATACCCGCCGCATGCGTGCTCGTATTGCGAATCGATCCTTCGGCCTTCTTCGCCATCTCCAAAACTTGGCGAGCCTCTTCATCACTCTCCATCAAGCGACCGAGCTCAGGATCGATCTGAAACGCCTTTTCCAATGTCATCGTTGGATCTTCAGGAACTAAAGCGGCAATCTCGTTCACTTTCGATAGCGGCACGTTCAATACCCGGCCCACATCCTTAATCGCCATCTTCGCTTTCATCGTACCGAATGTGATGATCTGGGCGACTTTGTCTTTGCCATATTTGGCCACTACATAATCGATCACTTCAGGGCGTCGGTCCATGCAAATGTCAACGTCGATATCAGGATAGGAAACGCGCTCCGGATTGATGAACCTCTCAAAGAACAAATGGAATCGGAGTGGCTCGATATCGGTAATGCCGATTAAATAGGCGATGATCGATCCCGCAGCAGATCCCCGGCCAGGACCCATCGGAATGCCGCGTGACTTAGCCCAGGCAATGAAGTCGTAAACAATGAGCATGTAATCAGACATCCCCTTGGATGTCAAAATTTGGATCTCATAGGTCAATCGATCGCGCACGACTTGAAGCGGATCTTTTCCAGGATATACTTTTTGCACTTGAGCTAAGCTATCGGGAGTGTAGCGCTTTACGATTCCCTCTTCACAAAGCGTCTTCAAAAATTGCTCTGCGGCAACGACTCGCTCTTCATTCGTAAAACTCATTCCGTCTAACGTTGGCGGAACGAAGACAGGATAGTGTTTGGTCTTAAAATCGAGCTCGCACTTGCACTGCTCTGCAATTCTGACCGACTCTTCCACCGCTTCAGGTACGTCAGCAAAGAGAGCTTTCATCGCCTCTGGCGATTTAAAGTAGAGTTCATGGGTAGGGTAGGTATCGCGCTTTGGATTGGGCGTTTTATTTTTTAGATTGCCTCTTGAATCTCGCTCCCAAATTTCACACGGCTCACCCGATTGAATATTGAGCAAAATTTCATGAGCACGCCAGTCATCGGGTTCGATGTAATGAATATCGTTTGTTGCGACACACCGAATTCCGGTCGTCTTGCTCAGCTCGATCAGTTTCGCGTTCACCTTCTCTTGCGCAGCTACGTGTTCGCGATAATTCTGCAAAAGCCAACTCTCTTTATCCATCCCCTGTTCACGGATTTTCTCTTCATCCATGATATGGCGCTGCAGCTCAAAATAGAAATCGACTCCAAAAACTCCTTGAAACCACTCGATTTCCTTTTTCAGAGCCTCTTCATCGCCCTGCAAAATCAATCCGCCGAGCCGTCCAGAAATCGGACCGCTCAAGCAAATCAGCCCTTCTCGATGCTGCGCAAGCAATTCCTTATCAATTCTCGGCTGATAATAAAAACCTTCGAGAAAACCCAATGATGAGAGCTTGCAGAGATTTTGATACCCTTTTTTATCTTTAGCGAGCAGAACAACGGGATAGCCGTTTTGAGAACCAGGGATTCGCTTTTTCTCCAATCGAGAACCTGGCGCAAGCCAAATCTCACAGCCTAAAATCGGTTTCACCCCCGCCGCTTTACAAGCCTTATAAAAATCAACGGCGCCATACAAATTTCCCTGATCGGTCAGGGCAAGCGAACCGATGCCAAGCGATTTTGCTTTTTCAGCCAGCGCAGTGACCGATGCAGTGGAATCGAGAATAGAAAATTGCGAATGGACGTTTAAGGGAACCCAGCTCATAACAGCAGATTATAGATCTCTTTCGATTTTTTACAGAGAAAGAAATAGCAACTAGCCATCTATCGAAGACGGATAAAATAGACTATTTTTCTGCTCTATTCGGGAAAAATTGGCTGATATCTTTTTCCATGAGAAACAATAATGCTTTTTGCTCCTCTCTGAGCGCCTTATATTTCTCCGAATCTTTCGCCGGCGCAAAAGTAACTCTTCTAACTAGGGGATAAGTGATGGTAGCTCCATCTCGAACAATCCTTTTCTCCATTTGAGGATCCTGCAAATAGATCACAGAAGTTAATGGCGGATTGACAACATTCAGATATTCTCGACTGCCTACGTCTACTTTCTTCGCCAAATCCATAAAATATTTGGTGCGCAGAGCTTGCTCATCCTTGGAAAGCACCGAAAAAGACTCAAATTGAGAATCTACCTCCGCTGTCTCATCTGGATACAGATAGATCTGAGCCCTACCCATCTGGTCTACACCCTGACCTACCCGCCCTTCCCACTTGCCATAATACGAAATAGCGCAGGGGGGATTTTTTGGATTACAAGTAAGTTCCATATTAAAAGACATAATCGAACCCCGTTTGAAGTGAGAAAAAAAAATAACTGAAATCAGCTATTTCATCTAGAAAAAGAAGCGCTTAACCCCGACTAGGCGCAGGCTCTGGTTTCGGCGATTTCTTTGGGTTGCTCTTCACCGACCAAAGAGGCAGGAGCAGTAGCGAAGCTAAGAGCGCGCAAATCGAAAGAGTCAAAAGATACGAATCCCAGCCCCAATTTTTAGTGATGGCACCGAGAGGAGCACCTGCTGCCGCAGCGCCAAGGTAGGCGAAGCAACCGGCAAAACCAGTGGCTGTTGCTGCTGCTTTTTTATGGGAGAGCTCAGCGGCGGAAATGCCAATCAACATCTGCGGTCCGAAGATGAAAAATCCAAAAAGAAATAAGAACGTGGCATCGAGGATAGGACTTGGCTGGGTGAAGGCTCTAAAACCGACGATCAGCAATAAAATGGCTGCTGAAAAGATAACGTTCACCGCATTTCTCTTTCCCTTAAAGAGTACATCGGAAGCCCACCCGGCAGCAAGGCTACCACAAAAACCGCCCACTTCAAAAAAGCAGGCGCAACTACCTGCGATTAAATGGGAATAACCCTTTACCTCAACCAAGTAGAGCATGCTCCAATCATTGACTGCTGTACGGATCACATAGACGAAAAAGTAGGCAATGGCCAAGACCCAAATAAATTTATTTCGAAGAACGTGCTCGAAGAGAATTTCTTTTGTCGAAAGCTCTACTTTTTCCGGCTCTCTTGATTCACGAGTTGGATAATCATTGCGGAACTTTTCGATTGTTGGGAGTCCAAGTGATTGAGGCGTATCGCGAAGGCGATTCATCAGGAAAAAACCAGCGCCAATGCAAAGCACTCCAGGAACGAACATGGAGAACCGCCAGCCGAATAGTTCGGCGCAGCAAGCGACGAGGATCGGAATCAACGCCCCACCCAAGTTATGGCTCGTATTCCAAATACTCCACCATCGTCCTCTTTCCGATTGAGAATACCAGTGGGTCAATAGCTTAGCACATCCCGGCCAACCCCAACCTTGAAACCACCCATTCAATCCCCAAAGAAGAGCAAATGCCCAAAGCATGGAGGAAAAGCTAAATAAAATATTGAAAATGCCCGTCAAAATCAGGCCAATCGACATGAAATAGCGAGGATTCGATTTATCGCCTAAGATTCCGCTTAAAAACTTACTCGCGCCATACGAGAGACTTAAAATACTAGCTACAAGGCCTAGCTCGAATTTCCCCAATCCCAACTCTTCTTGCAGAGCAGGCATGGCAAAGGTGAAGCTCTTACGGGTGAAATAATAGAAGGCGTAGCCAATATACATGGCATAAAAGGTCCTGAGGCGCCAATAACGGTAATTTTTCTTTACCAAATTGGGGTCCTGGATCTCCTCCACATAAGGAGCTGGTCTCAAGAAATCAAGCACGCTCACACTTCACTCTGGTTTACCCTCTAGAAACGGAGCTAGCCTACTCGAGCCCCCCGCATCTGTCAACTTCTTTTGTCGTTTTTCTCGCCAACTAAAATAATCTATATTATAGGTAAAAAATATGAGTTCCATCAACAACCCGATCAATAATAAGCCAAGAGATCCCTACGAAGGCTATAAAGTCGAAGCAATCGAAGAAGAAAAACGGACAAAGGAAGAGCTCGAACGGAAACAAAAAGAAAAAGATGTCCATAAGCCTCAGGTTGTTGGCGCTTACCTTCTCCTCCTCATGCGCCGTTTTCTCCAGCTCTTTTCTGACAAAACAGAGCGAGGCGTCTCTTCCGACACGGAAAAAGAAGTTCGAGGCAATCTTTTACTCTTAAAAGCAGCTTTAGAAATTTTAAAAGCAGAAGATAGAAGCCAAGACGTCGCCTTTCTCAATCGCCTCTCTGAGCTCTGGCATCAAGCACTCGAAGACAGCAACCGCTTCCGCCGCAATAGCCCTTTTTCGATCGCCTTCCGCACGTTTCTGCGCGATTTGCAACATTACCCTCCGGAACAGGAACACACTCTCGGCTACTATCTCATCGAATATGCGGGACAAAAATGGCTTCCCTTTCCTTATATGGAGCTCATCGCCACCTTACACCGCGAATATGAACTCGATCCTGAAAGTTCACCTCTCCTCCGTTGGACGACTCTTCTCGATGAACTCACAGAGATTCTCAGTCAAGACTAGTCTAGAACTCGCCTTCCCGCTATTCTATCCTACATGAAAGTACAACTTCCCAAAGGGACCTTCGATATTCTCCCCTACGGCGCAGATGAACCGTGGCGCCTATCCGATTTATGGCAGCATGTTGAACGGGTGATCCGCCAGACTGCAGCTGAGTACGGTTATCGAGAAATTAGAACCCCTATTTATGAACGAACGGAGCTCTTCGACCGAGGCGTCGGTGAAACTACCGACATCGTTTCGAAAGAGATGTTCACCTTTGAAGACCGCGGTGGCAGATCGGTCTCTCTCCGACCTGAAGGAACTGCGGCTGTCGTTCGAGCGTTCGTAGAAAATAATCTCCCCGCTGTTGCTCAGGTCCATAAATTTTTCTACATCGGCCCTATGTTCCGCTATGAGCGCCCTCAGTCTGGCCGTTACCGCCAACACCACCAATTTGGCGTAGAAGCTTACGGCGTAGCAGGTCCTGAACAAGATGCAGAAGTCATCGATCTTCTCCTCCAAGTTTATAAGCGACTCGGACTAAAAAATCTGAAAGTCCATGTCAATACCGTAGGCGATCTCGAATCACGCGCCAATTATCGCAAAGCGTTAATGGATTATCTCCGTCCTCACTTAGAGCAACTCTCCGATGATAGTAAGGCCCGTTTTGAAAAAAATCCGCTCCGCATCCTTGACTCCAAAGACCCAAAAGATAAAGAGCTCGTCAAACAAGCGCCCTCTATTCTCCATTACCTAAGCCCCACTTCAAAAGAGCACTTCCAAAAACTCTGCCATCTCCTCGATCAGATCCAAGTACCTTACGTGATCGATGATCGAATTGTTCGTGGACTCGATTACTATTGCAACACCGTCTTTGAAGTATTGACCGACGCTCTCGGCGCTCAAAATACGGTGGGAGCTGGCGGCCGCTATGATGGCCTCATCGGTCAATTCGATGGCCCCGACCTCCCAGGTGTCGGCTTTGCCACCGGCTTAGAGCGCGTATTACAAGTAATGATGGCGCAAGGTTGCTCTTCTGAGCCCTCCACTCGACCTCTTATTTACTTCATCCCTCTCGGAGAAGAAGCTCGCGAAAAATGCTTCAACCTCACCGCAGTCTGCCGCCACAACCACATTCCGGCTGATTTGGAACTACAAGCTAAGAAAATGCCCGCCGCTATTCAGAACGCAATCCGGCTGGAAGCGCAGTTCGCCTGCATCATTGGATCAGATGAACTACAAAAAGGGCAAATCAAACTCAAGGAACTCGCAACTCGGAAAGAGACCGAAGTTTCCCTCACTAATCTGATTGCTTTACTGAAAGATCTCTATGCGACACGCTCTCATCCTCATCCTTCTTAGTGCTCCCCTTTTAGCCGACGAAAAAGAAGACGTCGCCAAACTCTCTGAAGCGCTCGGACATCTCATCGGCAAAAATATCGAACAGCTCAATCTGCCGCTCGATCTCAACGCTCTCGCTAAAGGCATGCAAGATGAAGCCGCAGGCAAACAGTCCCCTCTAAATGCCGAAACCTGCGCAGAGCAAATCGCAGCATTACAAGAAAAACAAAAACAAACCCAATCGCGAAAAAATCTCGATGCAGCAATCGCGTTTTTAGAAAACAATAAAAACCTCAGCGCCATCCATCAAAAATTAGATGGTAAGCTCCAATACAAAATCGAACGAGAAGGGAGCGGCGCTGAAGTGCAGTCTTACCACTCGCCCATTGTCCGATTCAAAGCACGCTATCTCAATGGAAAAACTTTCGGCGATTCGCTCGGTGAAACTCCAATTACTCTTTCAGAAGCCATTCCTGGATTTCGCCAAGGTCTTCTCGGTATGAAAGAGGGCGAAATTCGGACGCTCTATGTTCATCCAGAACTCGGCTATGGAGAACAGGGACAACTAGAGCCCAACGCCCTACTCATTTTCGAAGTGGAAGTCATTCGCGCGGATGGAACAACGAATTCTGAAACCGTCACTCCTCTTGATTTGCTCGATACGCCTCCCATCCGATGAAAATCATTCTCTACAGCCCTCAAATCCCCCAAAACACGGGAAATATCGCCCGCACCTGCGCTGCGACCAAAACAGAACTTATCCTCGTTCGCCCTCTCGGCTTTAGCACGTCAAGTCGGCAAATGAAACGAGCAGGTCTCGACTACTGGGATCGCGTCCCTCTTCTCATCATCGACGATCTCCAAACTTACCTAGCAGAAACCACCCACCCCTTCTTTTTCTTCTCGAGCAAAGGCACACAAAGTTATACAACGCCCACTTACACACCCGATTCCATTCTCATCTTTGGATCAGAAACAGAAGGGCTTCCTCCCTTCTTCTGGGAACACTACCCCGACCGTTTCGTGCGTATTCCCATGTCGCCAACCGAGCGGTGCCTCAATCTCGCTTCTAGCGCCGCCATCGGTCTCTACGAAGCCCTCCGCCAAACCAACTTCACCAATCTTTCTCTCTAATCTTCAGAGAAAAGAGGGAACTTCTTTTCCTCGCGAAGCGGCCGTGCCCGCGCCCGAAAGGACAGCTAGCAATGATTATTTCCTAAAAAGCAAAGAATCTAAAATAGAAAGAACCGCGCTGAAAAGCAGTGCAGTCGTAAAGGGAAGAAAGATCGTCGCCTTTCCTTTTGTGAGAATGAGATCACCGGGAAGATGTCCAATCCAGGTCGAGAAGCCGGGCACCTCGACCTGAAAATGGAGAACCAATCCTGTCGCAATAACGAAAAAAATCGCCATTGAGATAAGACGGCCTAACATTACGCTGCCGAAGTAATAAATTCTTTGATTGCATCGGCATTGCGAAGACCGATCAAGCGGTTGACCTCTTTTCCGTTTTTAAACAGAATCATGGTCGGCACTGAAGTAATCTGATATTGAGAAGCAATCCGCTGCTCCGTATCAATATCAATCTTGCCAATCGAACCTTTACCCTTGATTTCACGAGCTACATCTTCCAAAACAGGAGCAAGCATACGGCAAGGTCCACACCAGTTTGCATGGAAATCGACCAGAGTGATCCCTTTTTCAATTTCTTTTTCGAAATTTTCATCGGTCAAATGTTTGATATTTCCTTTGTCGGACATAACTTATTCTCCTTGTCGTTTTGGTCTTAGTTTAGACCGAAGCTGCTTTTTTCTCAAAATTCCTGAAAGGATGGCATAAAATCGACCTCTCCTTTAAAATACCTTTTCTATTTGCGGTCATGGCGGAACTGGCAGACGCGCTAGATTCAGGTTCTAGTCGAGGCAACTCGGTGGATGTTCGACTCATCTTGGCCGCATTAGATTTTAAAAACAAAATTAGGGAGGAGTCCCCTTCGCCCCAGCCTCCATCCAAGCTTTGAGCGCCCGAAGAGATTCTCCCATTCGCTCAATGATCCGTTTTTCAGCTTCCTTTTTATCAAGGCCTTCAAATTGTTCCCAATCAATGGGAGAACCAAAGACGCAGCGAATGCGCCCAAACGGTTTAGGCAAAGTCCGGCTTCGAGGCCAGGCTTCAAACGTCCCTTGAATATACACCGGCTGGACAGGGCATTTTGCCTTCATCATGAGAAAGGGTAATCCCCTCTCTATCGGCTGCAACTCTCCTGTTGCCGTCCGCTTCCCTTCTGGGAAAATAATCACTTTATGCCCGCTCTGAAGTAGGCCAATAATCAAACGAAACGTAGCCGTATCGGCCGCATCTCTTGCTACCGGATGGGAGTTCAAATGTCGAATTAAAGAGCCGAGAACAGGAATCTTAAACAGCGACTCTTTAGCTAAAAAATGAACCTCTTCCGGACTCGAAATCGAAACGACCGGAGGATCTAAATTAGAAGCGTGATTGGAAGCGATGATCGCGGAACCGGGACGAAAATGGCAAAGACCATAGATTTTCAAGCGATAAAATAACTTCAAATAGAGGCGTGCTGTCCAGTAAATCAATCCATACGTCCATCTCATCCGACGACGAACCGGCTTTTTCTTCCGAGCTAAGGAGACGATTTGGCAAATCACCTGATCCACCGTTAGATCAGAAGTATTAATCAAAGTGGCATCAGGAGCTTTTTTAAGAGGAGAAACAGTCCGCGTTGAATCGTTGTGATCTCTCTGCTCGATATCTTTTAGAATTTGCTCTTGCGAAAGAGATTCAGCAAGATCGGGGAATTTAATCAATAATTCTCGATAACGGCGATCTGCTCGCACTTGTGGACTTGCCGTTAAAAACACTTTGACATCAGCTTCGGGAAAGACCACCGTGCCCATATCTCTTCCTTCAAATACAGCATTGGTCTGTTTTCCAAAGGCCCGTTGGATCTTCACCAATTCAGTGCGAACCGAGCTATAAGCCGCCACTTTCGAAGAAAGAGAAGAAATTTCTGGAGAACGGATCGCCTCCGAAACATCAGTCCCGCCTACCCAATATTTTCTTTCCCCGGAAGGCTCAGTTTTAATTTCATAACGGAAGGAGCTCATTAGCTCACTTACTTTTCGCTCATCATCAGGGTCGATCCCCTTCGCTTTTACCCACCAAGCGGCAGAACGGTACATAGCTCCCGTATCAAAAAAGGTGTAGCCGAGTTTTCTCGCTACTCCTTTAGCGACCGTCGACTTACCAGTTCCTGATGGGCCGTCAATTGCGATAATCATTTAATGTACTGCAAATAAAGGTAAATAATAGGGGCATTGAATAAGAGAGAGTCGATGGAATCGAGCACTCCGCCAAGTCCGGGAAGCGCATTGCTATCTTTTTTATTTGCATCCCGTTTTAAGAGCGATTCAGAGAGATCTCCAAATTGCCCTGTTACACCGAGAATCAAACCGAGACAGAGCCACTCCACCGTGCCCAATTCGAAGTGAACAGCACCCGTATAATCGCTGAGCAAATGAAAGCCATAGCTCGCTGCGATGGCACAAACGAGGCCAAATAGAGCTCCTTCAACCGTTTTCCCAGGTGAAATATGGGGAGCTAATTTGCGCCTCCCCCATAAACTGCCCGCAAAATAGGCTCCAAT
>JBEHXF010000005.1:0-64505 GCA_048498835.1 Chlamydiota bacterium
TGATCCGTCCTCTGGCAAACCGGCTGCTCATCCAAATTCCCGTTTTACCGTTCGATCGACGCAGTGTCCGATTTACGATCCTCAAGCTGAAAATCCAAAAGGGGTCCCCATTTCAGCGATTCTCTTTGGAGGTCGGCGCAATTCGACGATTCCCTTAATCACCGAATCGCTCTCTTGGGCTCATGGCGTCTTCATGGGCGCTTCGATCTCATCAGAGACGACAGCTGCAGCAAAGGGCGACGTCGGTAAGGTCCGCCATGATCCGTTTGCGATGCTTCCATTTTGCGGCTACAATATGGGAGCTTACTTTGCTCATTGGCTCGCGATGGGGAAGAAAACAACTCCCGACAAGTTGCCGCGCATCTACATGGTCAACTGGTTTCAAAAAGGAGCCGATGGAAAATTTCTCTGGCCCGGCTTTGGCGAAAATGCCCGCGTCCTAAAATGGGTTTTTGAGCGTACGTCCAACCGCGCCGAAGCAAAAAAAACACCGATCGGCCTATTGCCTCAGCAACTCGATTTAGAAGGCCTCTCTCTCAATTCTTCCGCCCTTGAACAGCTCTTTCACATCGATCGCGAAGCTTGGAAAAAAGAAGTAGAAGAGCTCACTACTTATTTTCAGCTCTTTGGTCATCGGATGCCGCAGGAGCTTTTAAAGAACCTTGAGGAATTAAAAGACCGTCTCTCTTGACGAGCCTTAGATAAGGCAAAAGCGCTCTTACATCAAAAAATGCTCTATGTTGAGAAGTGCAATCAATAGCTTCTCCTTCACCCACTACTTGTTTAGAAACGGTCACCTTATCTTCTTTTGATACATTGAGCTGAAGAAAATTTCCACATGACTTAATTTCTCGGTATTGAGGAGAATGTTTTCGATGCTGGATTCTTACCCAAACAGAGCTCATCGTCTGGTTGGTAATCCGAATCACAAGGGGTTCTGTGTTCTCTGCGCTAGTAGAAGTGAGATAGTAATCTTGCCCAACCATTTGGTTGAATTTTTCTAGATTCGAAGTGACAAAACTCATTTTATCTCCTACATTCTTATTTTGCAGCGACCATCATGTGTTGAGACGACGGTCACAGATTTATCATTGTATAGAGTAAGATCGAGCTCGGTGGCTATTCTCTGATTCATCCCATCTATGCAGCTTACGTATACGTGCTCACATTGTGCAGCTTGTAAAACTAGAGAAGCGTGTATGCCCGAAAGCTCATATTCTTTTTTCTTTTGCGCAAACGAAACAATCGTTACACAGACGGGAAGATGGTTGCCATTCGTAATTGTCACTTTAGAAACTTTTTCTGCGTATTTTGCCATGGGGCTTCGTACAAGTGGCCTATTGGTTATTCGCTCAAATCGTGCCAGATTTTCTTGATAGCGCTTAGCTTCGATCTTGCTTCCTACGCATGCTGCCATGGCGGCTCCTTTGGTTCGTTTAAAAAGATATCTCTAATTTTTTCTTAAGATCAAGAAAAAGATAAGAAATGAAAAAGATTTCTAAACAATCGGAGGGGTTTGCTATGCTTGCACGCATGAAACTAGTGATTCAACGAGTTGCACACGCAGCGGTAGAAGTAGAACAAAGGATCGTCGGACAAATTGGTCCGGGTCTTCTTGTCTTATTCGGTGTCACGCATGGCGATACCGAAACAGCGGTCGATTGGCTTGCTCAAAAGCTCTTACAACTGCGGATTTTTCAAGATGATGCAGGGAAGATGAATCGTTCAGTTCAAGAGAGTGGTGGCTCTCTTCTCGTCGTTTCTCAATTTACACTCTATGGAGATTGTAGCGAAGGGCGTCGCCCTTCGTTTACGAAAGCGGCCCCTCCGGAGCTGGCAAAACGGCTCTACGAACAATTTGTGTCGGAGCTTCGCAGTTCGGGTTTGAAGGTTGAAACAGGTCTATTTGGCGCAGATATGAAAGTGTCACTGATCAACGATGGACCAGTGACATTCATACTAGAAAAGTAGCGATTATTCTTTGGAAAAGATTTCGTTCGACTTAAAGAAGAATGAGATCTCTTTTTTGGCGTTCTCGGGGCTGTCAGAGCCGTGAACAGCATTTCGCTGTACATCGGTTCCAAAGTCAGAGCGGAGCGTGCCTGGAGATGCTTTGGATGGATCGGTGGCGCCCATGATTTGACGGTTGACCGCAACAGCATCTTCTCCTTCGAGAACCTGGACAACAACGGGGCCAGAGGTCATGAAGACGACGAGATCATTGAAAAAAGCTTTATCTTTGTGAACCGCGTAGAAAGCTTTTGCTTGATCGGTGGTCAATTGGACCATTTTCGATCCCACAACATGGAGGCCGGCATTCTCAATGTATTCGAGAATTTCGCCGATCTGGTTGTGTTGAACAGCATCTGGCTTAATGATCGAAAGAGTCTGCTCGATTTGGAGTTCTTGTTGAGCAGGCGCCTCACTTTCTTCAGCGCAGATAGCAAAAGCAGTTAGAACGAATAGAGTCAGGCAGCCTTTTCTCAACATAGGAATCCTTTAATTTCGTGGGCAGATTTCGTTGTGTTTAAAGAAGAACGCGATTTCTGTTTTTGCATTTTCTGGGCTATCAGAACCGTGTACGGCATTGCGCTCGATGCTCGTTGCGAAATCGCCGCGGATGGTGCCAGGATTTGCTTTTGCAGGATCGGTTGTTCCCATGATTTGGCGGTTTTTCAAAACAGCGTTTTCACCTTCGAGAACCATGATCATCACAGGGCCGGAAGTCATGAATTCTACGAGTTCGCCGAAGAATGGGCGGTCTTTATGGATCGCGTAGAAGCCACTGGCTTGATCTTTTGTGAGGTGGAGCATTTTAGCAGCAACGACACAGAGGCCCTCGCGCTCAAAATACTCGATGATATTGCCGATTTGATTTTGGCCGACCGCGTCGGGTTTAATGATTGAGAGCGTTTGCTCTACGGTATGGGTAGTTGCTTGTGCCATTCGAGAATCTCCAAAATTTTTTGAAATGCAAAGACATTGTAATCCACCCGCCGAATTCTATTCGAGAAAGATCTGTAGAAAAATTGCAATAAAGTCCTAATCTTAATGCTATGAGCTACGGCGATTACCCCGATTTATCTCGAGTCAAGAAAGTTTTAGTCATTAAGTTGCGCCAGCTCGGAGATGTTCTTCTCACTGGCCCCGTTTTTTCGACTCTCAAAAAAAAATTACCAACAGCCCAAATCGACGCTTACGTCTATGCCGAATCGATCCCCATGCTCGAAGGCCATCCAGCTATTCACACCTGCATTGGCTATCAGCGCTCCTGGAAAAAACTCGGGTTCTTTGCTCGCCTTCTCAAAGAATGGGAGCTTCTGCGCCAAATCCGGCAAGAGGGCTACGATCTCGTCATCAACTTGACGGAAGGGGATCGAGGGGCGTTAGCCGCTCGTTTTTCAGCCGCTCCCATTCGCGTAGGCTTTCCTCCCAAAGGCAAGGCAAAAAAACTCTACACCCACGTTGCTAAGAATTGCCCCTCGCTCCGACACACCGTGGAGCGCAATCTCGATGCTCTGCGCCGCATTGGCCTTTTTCCGTCAGAAGCTGAACGGGATCTTTTTCTCCACATTCCAGCCATTTCTCAATCGAAAATGCAGCTCGTCGTTCCAGCTCCCTTCATTCTTATTCATCCCACTTCTCGCTGGCGCTTCAAGTGTTGGCCCGCACAAAAAATGAGAGCGCTCGCCGAGCAATTACTCAGACAAGGTCATCGCCTTGTTTTTACATCGGGGCCTGATCCAGAAGAACAGGCGATGCTCGCTGAAATCTGCCATGGCTTGCCGGTCCAAAATCTCGCCGGGCAAATTTCTCTCAAAGAGCTCGCCGCGCTCATCGACCAAACTCAACTTCTTCTCTGTGTCGATTCGCTACCCTTCCACATGGCGAGCGCGCTGAAAAAGCCGGTTGTCGCCATCTTTGGCCCCACCTCTGACATCACTTGGGGCCCCTGGCGCAATCCCCACGCGCGGATCGTTTCTCAAGCCTTCTCTTGCCGCCCCTGCTACCAAGATGGTTGCGGTGGAAGTAAGCTGAGCGATTGTCTTGACACTCTCCCTGTTATCCAAGTCCAACGCGCGATTGATGAACTTTTACCAACCCTACTTTCCAAATGCACCCAATCTTAAACTTTCAACCCACCGCACTATTTCCCCAAAATAAAGATGCCGATGCAGATCCAAGATGCAAGGTGATCTCTCAAGTCATGAAGGCAAGATTTGAGGAGGCGAAAAAATTCTGTCACCCAACGCAGGAGTCCTTGATTCGGCAAGCTCTTGATCGCCACCATTTTCTCACCGATCCAAAGCGGTTTCACGTGCCTCAATTCGATGGCGAAGTGATGGCCCTTGTCGAGGGTGGAGTCCCTCTTCCTATCGCTCGCCAATACTGCTGGTTTCGCCTCGATGATGAAGAGAAGTCTCGCTGGAAATTCGGTCCAAATTCAAATCCATAAAATTCTGATAATCAATAATTTAATGAAATCTGAGTAATAGAATCTATAACTCATTTTATTGTAAGATTGTGAGTTATAGAAACGAGAGTTATAACTCATGTCCTGGAACTGGGAATTAGATGAATGGCCGCATTTTCAATATAATGTAGGTTCGATTGTAGAATTGGAACGTCAATTTCTGTTTGGGATAGGCGGTTGTTTGGCCTATTTAAAAACAATTGAGAGAGAAGAACGAAATCGGTTTATTGTTGAAATCCTCACTTTAGAAGGATTAGAGAGCTCTAAAATTGAGGGAGAGATTCTCGATAGAGAGAGCTTGCAATCCTTCATTCGAAAACATTTTGGTTTAGATTCAAAAAGTAAGAAGGGCAAAAAAGAATCGGGAATGGCGGAACTTTTATGCAATCAATATGAATCGTTTTCCGAGCCCCTAACCCATGAAATGCTCTGGTCTTGGCATTCAATGTTGTTTAGAGATTCCTCAGATATTGAAAGTCGGGGAATTTACCGTACGCATCAAGAGCCGATGCAAATTGTTTCATGCCGTCAAGATTCGCCTCGAGTATTTTTTGAGGCGCCTCCTTCAACCCAAATATTCAATGAGATGACTGCTTTTATTCAGTGGTTTAATTCCACTGCCAATTCTGAATCAATTTTGGGACGCGCTGCTATTGCTCACGTCTATTTTGAAAGTATTCATCCTTTTGAAGATGGAAATGGGAGAATTGGTCGCGTTTTGGTTGAAAAAATCCTATCGCAAGGAATAGGGCAACCGGTCTTGATTGCCGTTTCCAAACTTTTGGAAAAGGGCAAGAAAGCTTATTACGGAGCTTTAGAGCAGTGCAATCGCACTCTCCAGGTACAGGAATGGGTGGAATTTTTTAGTGCCACGATCTTGCAAGCGCAAGGAGAATCGATGAAGTTACTTGAATTTCTCATCCAGAAAGCCAAACTGTTGCAAGCGCACATGGGGCAACTCAATGAGCGACAGCAAAAGGTTTTATTGCGGATATTTGCTGAAGGGCCCGGTGGCTTTAAAGGTGGTTTGAGCGCCGAGAATTATCTTTCAATCACCAAGACAACCCGAGCGACCGCTACTCGTGATCTCAATGATCTGGTCGAAAAGGGAGCGCTCATCAAAACCGGCGAACTCCGCTATACCCGCTATCGCCTCAATCTACCTTAAAAAATTAAACGCCATGGATGCGATGGAGGGCTCTTCTCCAGAAAGAGTCATTATTCGAGTGTCGTATGTAGATTTTATGTGTTTGGAAATCGATGAAAATCCCATGTTTGCGAATAAAATCGAGGCCTAGAATTCCATCAAAATTTTCCAAATCTGTACCAATTTCAAATAAGAACAGCTCAATTTCTCCAAAATCATGTCCGCCTATTCTGAACTGTTTTGTTTGATAGGCAGACCAACCTTCTTTTTTTTCAATGATCTTATCAGTCGACAGTAGAGATTTTGAAAGGAGAGAATGACTACCTCCTGTATCGAGGAGAAAGCGTTTCTTCCCTAGGTCAGTTTCAATCCATAAAAAAATTAGGTTAGCTTCTTGCTCGAATGGAAGTATGATGAAATCATCGAAGGGAAGAGAATGTTTTCTTGCGAAATCTTGAAAATTTTCGGCTAAATAAAGTTTTTCATGAGGGAGATCTAAATATAGGTTTTTTTTCTGCAGAACTTGTAATCCTAACCTTCCTTGTTCTTTAGGAGTCATTTTCTTTTTTTTATTAAGCTTTAAGACAACGGATCCTTCCTCTAAAAAATAGGAATTTTCTTTGCTTAAAGTTACATCCTCATATTGGATACTCTCTAAGTCTATTTTAGGAATTATAAATTCTTGCGTATGATAGAGATTGCCTTTAATGTCCGCCGTCGAGACGACTCTAGAAGGGTTTTTGTCCTCTATCTGTCCCATTTCCTTTTCATTGAGTTTTATCCCTCCCGAATAACCTGTGTCGAGTTGAAGCAAAAAAGTATTATTTTCAATGTTTACAAAAACTGCGGCAACCGATGATCGATTGACAAATCGAATGGGAATCTTTGCGCAAGGAGTTTTCTCGAAAGAAAAAAAAGTAAAGACTCCGCATAAGGCTATTAGCAAAATGTAGAGTCTTAGATATTTCATAGATTATTTTGCAGGTTCTGCTTCGTTTTTCTCAGATTCTTTGGGAGCTTCTGATTCTTTTTCTTCTTTATCTCGACCAAATTTTACCTCGATCTCAATTTTTTCGGTTCTATCTTCGTATTCTCTGGTATATCTTGCAGAACAACTGCTCACCATGCGGGCCGTTTTTTCTCGAAATAAAGAATGAACAGGCTGCTGCTTATTTATTTCTGTTTCAGAAACCTTTCTGCCATTTAGAGAGCCTTCGACAACTTCACTAAAGAAATCATTAAAATCTCCAAAATTTTCTCCTGAACCTGATATTAGATCAATAGACATGTATTCCTCCTGGGAAAAAGAGCAGAAGGGATAAATCAATAAAAGATTTTGCGCAACGAAAATTGACAAAATTTTAAGTGCAAGGTGAGAAGCTTTTAGTCGTTTGCGGATTTTCCAATAAGACGTTGAAACGTGACATCGATGATATCTCTATCTTGATAGATATGCCTTATTTTTGTCCTTTGCTCTCGGTAGCGATCGGTAGTCTTGTCTTCTGGAGAAAGAGCGAAGATTGGGAGCGGAAAATGATCTGAGGATGCCGTTGGATCATAATCATCAGAGAACCGAATCGTTCCATTATCTGTTTTCAATCGATCGAGAAAGTAGTCGATGTTTTCTTCTCCATATCCTAAAAGCAACCCAGATAGAACATGATCTGAAAGGACTCGTCCCCAAAAAGATGAAGCCGGATCTTTAAATTCATGTATGACTTGATTGATATCGAATGGGAAACCGACTTGTTCTTCAAATTTTGTTCTATATTTTGATAAAAGGTCTTTTGCTAGATCAACGTTGAGAAGTGAATAGATTGTATGACTTGGATCTAGTAAGCAGGGGCGCTCAGCAAAAATGAAGTGATTTGAGTCTATTTCTTCTGCATAACGTTTCCATGCTTTCCAATTTTCTACAAGAGATCGATCAAGGGGAATGGCTGTTTTCATTTCCTCTTCTGTAAGTTCGATTAAATCTGTTTCAGATCCGATAAAAATCAACATTTCGCTCATCGGTTTTTCGCCGAAGAGTGTGTATGCTCCGCCATTTGCAAATAAAAATTGAGTCAAGAACGAACTCATTTTCTTCCGTTCTTCAACCTCAGTATTTTTGTGTGAACAACCGCAGAAAAATAGTAGCCCTAAAAATAAAATTTGGACTAGGATTTGCGCTCTTTTATTTTGATCAAAGGATCTTGCATGCATAAATTTCGATTTTTTCTCTCTAGAGTAACTCTTTTGGGATTTTTGTTCGTTGGACAACTGTACTCCACTTCTTTCGACAAGAGTGTCTGTTCGGTTTTAGATGAAGCAGGTGATTCTGCTATTTTAAAAATCGAAGAAAATCGGATATTTCTTAACCCTGAAAAGATTGTGATTTTAAGAGAAGGAATTTTTTTGTCGACTGAAAGTTATGGATTATTGGAAGTGGTTTCCTTGCATTCTACCGGTTCAGGTATTTATACAGAAATTACAGAATCAGGCTGTGAAGTAGCTACAGTATGGCCTGCGGTAATTCGTTGCAGAAATTGCAATGCGCCATTTTCTAAGACCATTTTCAACGGTGGAATTTGCCCACGTTGTGGTACGCAAAATTAATCTAAAGTCTAAAGTTTTCGCCGAAGTAGCTGCGGCGAGCGTCGGCATTTGAGAGGAGCTCGTCGACGGTGCCCGAGAGAAAGACGCGCCCTTCTTGAATGAGGTAGGAGCGATCGACGATGGCAAAGATCTCACGCGCATTGTGATCGGTGATGAGAACTGAAATGCCTTTTTGCTTCAGGAGGCCGATGAGGTGTTTGAGATCTTGAACGGCGAGAGGATCGATGTTCGCAAAAGGCTCATCGAGGAGCAAGAGCGAGGGTTGTGTCACGAGGGCTCGGGTAATTTCGAGGCGTCTTCGTTCGCCGCCAGATAGGCTGGAGGCGTTTTTTTTGCGAAGGTGCTCGATGTGGAGCTCGGCGAGGAGTTCATTGAGCCGCTCCGTGCGTTGCTGTTGGGTGAGAGGTAGCGTCTCGAGGATGCAGAGGATATTCTCTTCGACGCTAAGACCGCGAAAGATGGAGGGCTCTTGCGCGAGGTATCCGAGTCCCATTTTCGCTCGGACGTGAATCGGCTTGTGGGTGACTTCTTCACCTTTAAAATAGACCGAACCTTCATCGGGAGCAATCAGGCCAACCGTCATATAGAACGCGGTCGTTTTTCCAGCGCCATTGGGGCCGAGGAGCCCGACCACTTCGCCTGGCTCGATCGAAAATGAAAGGCCATTGACGACAGGCTTGCCGCCGAATTTTTTAACGAGTTTTTTGGTTTCGAGAAGAGTCATAGTAGGTTCTTAAAAAAGTTATGAAAGGCGTTTTCTTCTTCATAATCGAATGCGAAATGGACATCGCCCACTCCTTGTACCGATTCTTTCCCTGTTTTTGGATCGCGCTGAATGTGCACTTCCGAAGCCGATAAACGGACGTCTTCTTGCCAAAAGAGAACTTTTTTAGGGGAGTCAGCAGTGAGAATAAGGACTCTATTTTTCGGATTGTAGAAGAGCGCGTCTGCAAGTGCGAAGCTCTCTTTTCCGTCGATTCGAGTTGAGAGGAGCCGGACCGCGCCTTTAAGAGAAAAAGAATCAAACTCAAATTCAGTCGGATAGGTGAGGAGCGCTGAATCGGCTTCGGCGGTCATTTGCTCCAAATGTTCGATGTGAACTTGGCCGTTAAAGACAATCTGGTTTTGCAAGCGATGCCAAATCATCTCATTTGAGGAAAAACGGACCGGACTTTGAGAGAGTGCTCCGATCGGTTCTTTACAACTTAGCTCGCCCGATGCGAGATTGAAGGTAACATGTTTGGCGTCGATTCGATCGGCTCCCAGTTGCAGCGCGCAGCGGAGAAGAGGGGCAGCGGGATAAAGCGTCGCGAATCCTTTTTTATAAATTGCATGGCCTCCTGATGCGCTCGGGCCATTGGGCTGAGAGAGGTAGACACGATCGATCAGTTCAATGAATTGTACATCCCAAATGGCAAGAGGCGATTGTGGCGAGAGTTCGCAAAAGGCTTTTTCTGCTGTGATAGAAAAGGGGGTATTTTGATCTCGAATTTCAATTTCAATGTGGTTTTCGAGGAGAAGCGTAGGCGTTTTGCGGTTCCCTTTTTTTAAAGGAGGGTGAGTGAGAGTTGCTTTGCCTGCCTTGAGATCTCCGAGTTCATGGGCGAGCGAAAAAGAGCCATTGAAAACGAGTGTCTCTCCATTGAAATCGGCTTTTTGAGAGACCATGATGTAAGAGGCGAGTAAAGAGAAGAGAATCATGGAAATTCCTCTTCTGGGATGAGTGCTGCTCGCAGATCATACGCAGTGAAGGTGGTCGATTTACCTGCGGCATTAAAGGAAATTTCTCGTGCGGTCCCGCGAAGAAAGGGAGTCTCTGTCGGAATCGTATCGGGTAACTCAGTGCCAGAGAGGCGATAAAAGGAGAGATTCACTTCTTCAGTTAAAAAACGGTGACTGGGGAAAAAGTAGGTGCCACGGTCGGCCGTCACATAGCGGATTTGTTGCCGCGCTTCTTTCGGATCTACTTCTTCTTGGACCCAACATTGAAGCTGTTGCAGATGCTCGGTCGCTTCAAATTTGTCTTTTCTCTGTCGGATTACAAGATCGGATCTTTCACTTTTTAACCGAACGTGTTTTCGCTCCTTACCATTGACAGTCCAGATATCTTTTTGGACATCGGTCCTGTATTGCTTCGCTGGATGGCGCTCTAAAGCCCGTTTCGAGCGGAGTTCAGCGCTTTCGCGACATAGCTTTTTTAATTCTGGCAAATCGGAGGGGCGCAATCGGATAAAATAAAGACAGACAAACGCAAAAGAGGCGAGAAAAAAGGCGATTGAATAGAGCTTTATTTTTCCGAACATTGTTCTTGCACCGCATCGTAGAGCTTTTCAAGAATGGGCAAGAGGGTTTTGAGCTCATCAAAAGGGAGGACGGTTGCCGCATCGCTTTTGGCAGCGGTTGGATCGGGGTGAGCTTCGATAAAAAGGGCGTTAGCGCCTGCTGCAACAGCGCAGCGAGCGAGCATAGGAATGAATTCTCTCTGTCCGCCAGAGGAGGTGCCGAGGCCACCCGGCAGTTGGACTGAATGAGAGGCGTCATAGCAGACGGGATAGCCGAAGCTCTGCATGATCGGAATCGAGCGGAAATCGGTGACGAGATTATTGTAGCCAAAGGAGGTTCCCCGATCGGTGAGGAGGATGTTTTTATTTCCAACCGAGAGGAGTTTTTCTACGACGTTTTTCATTTCCCAAGGCGACAAAAATTGCCCTTTCTTCACATTGACAGGAACACCCGTTTCGCCGGCGGCAGCAATCAAATCGGTTTGACGCGAGAGGAAAGCGGGGATTTGGATCATATCGCACACACCGCCAGCCGCGGCAGCATCTTCAGGAGTGTGAACGTCGGTCAAAACAGGCAATCCCAATTCCGTCTGCACGCGCTCTAAAATTCGGAGTCCCGCCTCAAGACCTGGCCCTCGAAATGAGTGGATAGATGAGCGATTCGCTTTGTCGTAGCTCGCTTTAAAAATAAATTTTAACCCCGTTCGCAAAAACATCTTTTGAAGCCCTTCAGCACATCGAAGGGTATGCTCTTCACTCTCAATGACGCAGGGGCCGCAAATCAGCGTAAGGGGCTGAGCCGGACCAATTAAAAAGTCTCGAATGGGGATCTGTTTCATAAGGGATTTATACTCAAAAAAATATCAACAATCGGTTTCTGCCGGCGTCGGGCAGCCGCTGAATTCGAGACCCACCTGCATCGCCCAACTTATTCAAGTTGAGCTGCTTCGGTGACGACAAAGTCTGGCTCAAATTCAGGGCGCCTTCTTGGCATATTCCCGATTCTTGAGATTATTTGAGTATATCCTATCCCTCTGCTCGGTTTTTGTCTACTCATCGAAGGTTGAGTTAATGTTTTATTTTAGTAATATTTAATAACAATTAATGTTAAATTTTCGTTTCTTAAATTTGGAGTTATTGTGATTGATGCAATTCAAGCTTATCAATTAAATAATCGAGAAATTCAAGTTAATTTAGGGGAAGTCCCGAAGCTTTTCCCTTCGTTGAAGAACTTTTTACAACAAGAACTTCATCTCTATGTGCCTGATCAATTAATAGGGGCTGAACTAAAATCGAGAATCAATGCTCTGCCAGATATGATGCGAGATATCCAAGAAGCAAAGGACAGTAAGACAAAAGATCGCCTCCTAGCATGTCTTCAAGCCCTTCTCGTCGCAGCGAGTGTAGCTGCATTGGTTCTCTGTATCATTTACAATTCTCCTTTTGCAATATTGGCATTTCTGTCGTTCTACGCTTTTTCTGTGTGGGGTGTCGTTGATGCAGCTGAAAAATTGAACCTAAGCGAATCTGAATTTGATGCTCTCGGTTTAAGTATTTTGATTGGAGGGGGTATTTTTGTCCCTCTTTACGAAACTTTCTCTCGCGTGTCTCGCTTAGAAGAATCTTTGGATGAGACAAAAAAAACGATTGAAGAGGATCTGGATCGAGTTCGGAGAGAGAATCTTCGCCTTTTACCTGAAAATTACCGTTTTTATCAGCGGGAGACAAGACGTGTAGAAGAAGTCTTAACTCAACGTATAGAAGAATCTGAAGATGACTTTCAAAAGATGAAGCTCTTGCATATTCGCTCTCCAAAAGGGGAAGAGGAATTGAGCACCCGTATCGAAACATTGCGCAAAACGCGTGAAAACTGGGCTCAGGTAGTTGCGTTCTACAACCAATTTAACCCTGAGAGGGTATCATGAATTCAGTTCAAACATATCAATTAAATAATCGAGAAGTTCAAGTCGATTTAGGAGAAGCTCCCAAGATTTCTGAATCTTCTCAGAAGATTTTACAACAAGAGCTTCATCTCTACATACCTAAACAATTAGAGGGAGCAGAGCTAAAATCGAGGATCAGCACTTTGCCGAACCTGATGCAAGAGATTCAAGAGGTAAAGGATAGCAAGGTAAAAGATCGCCTCCTCGCATGTCTCCAAGCTCTTCTCGTCGCAGCGAGTGTCGCAGGGATTGTTTTCGGTATTATTTACAATTCTCCTTTTGTAGTATTGGCATTCTTGTCCTTCTACGTTTTTTCTGCATGGGGAATCGTTGATGCAGCGGAGAAATTAGGCCTGAACGGTAGTGCTCAAGGCGGTGCAGAATTATTAGGTTTTTGTACAGTATTTGGAGGGGGTATTTTTATGCCCCTGTATGCGGCTTTTTCTCGCGTATCACATCTAGAAGAGTCTTTAGAAGAGAGAAAGCAGTCGATAAAAGAAGATCTCGACCAAGCCCATGCGGCCAACCTTCAACTTTTGCCTGAAAATCATTGTTTTTATCAGCAAGAGACAAGACGTATACAAGCTGAATTAGACCGACGTATTGAAGAATCAGAAACGAGTCTCCAGGCTTTGCAACAGGTCGCAGTTCGCTCTTCAAAAGGAGAAGAGGAATTGAACGCTCGTATCGCGGCTCTGCGTGCGACGCAGGAAAATTGGACTCAAGTCGTCGAGTTCTACAACCAATTCAATGCTTAGAAGGAATCATGAACGCTATTCAAACTTATCAATTCAATAATCGAGAAGTGCAAGTTGATCTAGGGGAAGCGCCGAGGCTCTCCGATTCGTCGAAGAAGGTCTTGCAACAAGAACTCAGCCTCTACGTACCCCCTCAATTAGAGGGAGCAGAGCTAAAATCGAGGATCGATACTTTGCCCAGCATGGTTCGGGAGATTCAAGAAGCTAAAGATGGTAAAGTCCAAGATCGACTCCTTGCCTGTTTAAAGGTGATACTCGTAGCGGCTAGCGTTGCGGCGACTGTTTTATGTATCATGAATGGTTCTCTTTTTGCCATTTTAGGAATAGTCGCTTTTATGGCAGCTTCTCTATGGGGAATAATGGATGCAGCTCAACGATTGAACCTACATCAAGACGAAGGGCTTGCTTTTAGCGCAATGATAGGAGCAGGTATTTTCTTGCCTTTGTTTGAAGTTTTTTCTCGGATCATTCGCTTAGAGGCATCTTTGGATGAGACAAAAGAAACGATAGAACAAGATCTCGAAAAAGCTCGTGCGGCAAACCTTCAGCTCTTACCGGAGAATTACCGGTATTATCAGCGGGAGACTGCGCGTGTAGAAGAAGTGTTAACTCGACGTATTGAAGAATCGGAGAAGAGTCTTCAAGGTATGGAAATCTTGCCCACTCGCTCTCCAGCAGGAGAAGCGGAATTGAGCTCTCGTCTTGCAGCATTGCGCGAAACGCGTGAAAACTGGACCAAAGTCGTCGAATTCTACAACCAATTCAATGCTTAAAATTCGTTAAACCCGCTCATCGCGAGCGGGTTTTATCTCCGGACATCCTCTTAGAGGGTGTTTGGTAATAAAATTTCGATCGATTTTTCGGTTCTTTTGAGCCGATTTTTGATCGATTTGTTTGGGGGGCAATATCGACGGGGTATATAGCCCCCCAAAAAACAATCAAAAAGCGGCCAAAATAATCCAAAAAAGCGATGAAACATTTTTTATCAAACACCCTCTTAGCCTATCGGTGTGTGCTGGGTTAATTTGACTAAAAGTTCATAGATTGCTTGAGCGGCTGGTAGGAAGAGTACAGTGGATAAATAGCCATAAGGAAACGAAGCAGAACCTTGCTTATTTTGCAGATTAAAGATTAATTGTACCGTAAGAGGTAAGAGAACTGTAAGAGGAGACAAGTTCCTTTCAAAGCGATAACGAAAGGAAGAAAAAATATGTGTTCCTAACCCGCAGTAAAAATTGATGGCAGTCTGATTTAGTGAGCTTGTCATCATGCGAATGTTGGAAGCAATCGATTCTCTCATTTCAGGTAATAAAAATGGATTTTTGCTAGTTGCGCTAAAACCATCTTGAAGGTTCTGGATAAGTTCAGGCGAGTAGGAATTTGTAAATAGAGAGCGATTTGCATGGCAATGATATAAACCCGATAGAAAAAATGTCGTCCAAGTAATTTTTCGGACAAGAGGATTTAGGACAAGACGATGAGATCTGTTTAGCCATTCTGCCGCTCGGCTTATTACCGGATATACTCTGTTTGAGAAAGTTTTTCGGGTGGAGTGCCAAAAACGCTGGATTTTGTTAGCTGTCGGCTCGGGTACCAAATCGCTTGTTCTATAATGAGCGGAATTATTGCAGTATTTTGGGCAAGGTTTGCCTGCGAGAGTGACTCCATGCCATTTTTTGGCGCAGCTCCAGTGGGCAGGTTCGTGAGTAGGTAGAGCGTCCGGATGAACGTAGCCCCAGCCATTTGTTTCATTTAAGCAAAACAGACAGGTCATAGTTTCTCAAATAAACTACGAATATTATACACTTTTATTTATTAAAAGTAAAAATCTATTAACATTGTTTTAATAATGGGATTAGGAGCGATTCCATGGAGTATAGACCTGCTGATTGCCTTGAGACGAAGTGAGCTGCGGCGAGGGCGCCATGGGCGAAGGCGTCGCGTGAATGGGCTGTATGCGAAAGAATGATCTGTTCTTCCGGGGTTTGGAAGCGAAGCTCATGGATGCCTGGAGTTTGTCCGAGTCGGATCGATTCGATGCGGGGCTGCTTTGCTTGGAGATCGGCGGCGAGGAGAAGAGCGGAGCCGCTAGGGGAGTCTTTTTTCTGTGTGTGGTGAGTTTCAGTGATGTTGAGAGTGGAGTGGGGATGAAAGAGACGGGCCGTCTCTTTAGCGAGGTGGCGCAGGAGCGTCATTCCGAGGCTGAAGTTGGGCGTGTAGAGGATGGGGAGGAGTTGAGAGGCATCTTCGATGAGCTGGTGATCGGCGGGAGTGAGAGCGGTAGTGCCAATTACGATGGGTTTGTTGCGATGCAGAAGGGTCTGGAAGCGATTTTGAAAATCTTGAGCAAGGGAAACGTCGATGTAGAGATCGACCGGAGTGTCGTCGAGTAGTTTGTAGGTCTCGCCGAGATGAGAAGAGTGGGAATGGGTGAAGAGGGCGGAGAGGATAAAGCGAGGATCTTGTTGGGCGAGAGTGGCGATGGAGCGGCCTAGACGACCGCTCGCACCGACGATGGCTAACCGAAGTTTATTTGGCATAAAAGCGGGTTAGATCGTTTTTTAGTTTTTGAAGAGATGGAATATCAAAAATAAATCCATGTCCCGCTTCATAGTATTCACATTGGAAGTTCTTGCGATATTCTGAAGGGAGATCCAAATGGTCGAGCGAGTATTCAGCTGCTGCGAAGGGAGTGCGGATATCGTAATAACCAGAGCCTACGAATACCTTCATGTGGGGATTTGTAATCAAACTTCGGCGAAGGCGCTGCAGGAAGTTGGGTAAATTCGTGAAATTGTCATAGGTCCACCAGTTCCAAGTATATAAAGCCTCTATGCTAAAGGAGCGGTATTTGGGGAAAATAGATGTGGTTTCGAGTTCATTTTGCATGTAGTTCATAAAAGCTGGGTAAAAGGCCGGTCTAAAGTTTCGATAACTTGGATCT
The DNA here is from genome assembly GCA_048498835.1 of Chlamydiota bacterium. Classification (GTDB taxonomy): domain Bacteria; phylum Chlamydiota; class Chlamydiia; order Chlamydiales; family SM23-39; genus CAITMJ01. The sequence goes on from JBEHXF010000005.1 coordinate 16,147, forward strand.
TCGTGGGATTGAGGAGTGAGCGTGCTGATATCGCCGATATAACGGCTATCGGTTCCCCCAATTCGCTTTCGCTCGCTGGCCATAAATTCTGAAACGTAAGTATGTTCATCGATTCTCGCTTGGTAGCGCTGAATGGTGGACAAAGGAAGGCCGATCAGATCGGCCAACTCCTGATAAAAAGCTGTTTTTTCGGCGGCTGTAAGGCGGGAGGGCTGCAGCATAAATGCTGAATAATTTTCTAGGGCAAAGCGTCTGGCATGATCGACCGCTTCTTCAAGCGTTTTCTCTTGCATGGAGCGCCCATGGTACCAAGCAGTTGCAGCGTAGGTGGGGATGGAGAGCGTGTCTGGGAGATAAGAATCTCTTTGGGAAACCAAAGTATTCATATCGAGAGCCGAGCCGAGGAGAATGACTCCGTCGAGGTAAATCCCCGCCGTATACATCAGCGATTCGGAAAGACCGCAAGCGCGGCAGGTTCCGTAGCTGGCGCCGAGGAGATATTTTGGACTATTCCAACGGTCGAAGTGGATGCAAAAAACGCGGATGAATTCGGCAAAGGAATAGATATCTCCCTCTACACTGAAGAAAAGAGATTTGTATTGGGGTTCAGCGGCTTCGCTATAGCCTGTGTGCATCGGATCGATATAAATGATATCAGTCAAATCGAGAATTGTTTCTGGATTGTCGATGAGTTGGTAGGGAGGAAGTGTTTTTTGTCCCTCTTCAGGGTAGAGGAGACGGCGCGGACCAAAACCGGCGATGTGCATGCTGAGGGAAGAACCTCCAGGACCGCCATTGAAGATAAAGGTGAGGGGTCGTTTTGGGTCGTGTCCATCTTTGAGATAGGCCGTGAAAAAAAGTTCGCCGGCATTCGTTCCTTCGTCATCAAAGATGGGGAGTACGCCTGTGATCGCCGTATATTCGAGTTGGCCGCTTGGCAGTTGAATGGAATGGGAAGTTTTTTGAAACTCTTCTTCGGAATCGGAGTCGTCGCTGAAAAATTGTTCGAAGAGTCCTTTGATGGCGTTTTGGATGAAATCCGGAGTTTCTGCCGTCAGTGAAAGAATAGGAAGAACAGAGAGGAAAAAGAGCTTTTTAAGCATGGAGTTACACCAAATTTTTTAATCGGAGTAAAGTATCCTATTTGACAGATTGCTCGCAATCTTTTTTGATTCTCTTGCCAAATAGGGGAATAGCTGGATAAAATTAGCGCTGTTTCGCAATGGATTGATAGCTCAGTGGATAGAGCACCCGCCTTCTAAGCGGGCGGTCGCAGGTTCGAGTCCTGCTCAATCCGATTTCATTCGGAGATTGAGATGAAGACCCACGGACTCCTCGGCGATGCCGCTCTATTAAAGAAATCTTTTGGCCGCCTCGACGAAGCTTTTCGCGAATTTCAGAAAAAAGACTTTCTCCGCTTAAGTGATTCACATCGAATCGATCGGGTGAACCGAGTTCTTTTAGAATTGATTCAACAAGAGCCCGAACCTTGCTTTCTCCTCGCTCCGGTTCTCGAATTCATCGAGAAAATCGAGCAGAAAAAAATCTTGGAACAATACCGCTTTAATTCTTTTGAGCTCTGGCTCAATCAACATTCCAATCTCAACTCGGATGAAAATTATAGGGTTCGCGCCAAAATTGCCGGTAAATATGTAGACCGGAGCGAATATCAAGTTCTCTTTCCAATTGGAATGGGAAAAGTCTATGACGGAAGCCATTTTGTGACCGCTCACAAATCTCCTGATCTCGACACCACGATCGCCTCTTTTTGGGGGTGGCTCGACGCTTTTGCCGCCCGAGTGAGCCATGGGCTCCACGTTTGGAACGTTCCTGGCGGACCACCTTCGTCGCAAATCGAAATCGACTGGATTTTCCGCGACCTATTTGGCGCCGGCGTTTTCACCCACTTACCCCAACACAGAACCGCCCTCAGTCTGACGGGGAGCGATCTGATGACTCAGAAGGGGATGGTTCGAAAATACCTCGGCGATTCGATCGCCTCGATCGACCATGACCGCGATCACAATGCGGTGGTTGTCGTGGATGAAGAGGGATATTATCTCGGCGACTGGCGCCACATCGATGTGGAACAAGTGAGACAGGTCATTCTCCTTCTCAGCAGCTGCCTTCGTTGGTTTGAAAACTCGCTCCATGTCAATCTGATAGGCCTTTTTGCCAAAGAAAAGTTGAGTATCGATGATATCTCTCCTATGTTTAAAAAACTCTTTGGAATGAAAGTAGCAGATTGTGAGCCGGCTCAAGAGTTCTCGACAAAACAAAAGAATCAAGTCGATGCTTTTTTAAAACTCGTTCTACATGCGAAAAAAGGTCTCAATTCATCCTTCGAAGAATTTGGTCAAGCTCTAGCTAAAGTAGGGGAAATTCCCTTTGGCGGCGTTGAGCATATTTTAGGATCGATGAAAAAAGCGAAGTTGTTTGATTCGAAAGGACACCTTGTTGAAGAGCGCCCTCGTATTTTCGGCTATCTTGAAAAAACAGTCCGTTCTCTGCATGACGGAATTTTGCAGATTCGGTCGCGTCTAGAAACTCTAGATATCGCCTTAAAAACGAAGAGCGAGGTGTTTGAGCACCATCTCAACTTTGTGACCCTTCGCGATGATGTTGAAGAAATTAAAGTCAAAATGGGCTCTTATCCTTATCTTACAGTCAACGATCCAGATGATGGGAAATTCTATCCGGTGGGAGTGATTCAAGCGGCCGATATTCGAAAAAATATTCTGGGAACGGTCTCCTTGCGCGATTTTTGCAATCGCGAAGAGATGGGAATTCCCTCTTATCTGGAAGTGATCAGTGTCATAGACCATCATAAGTCTGTGCTCCAAACTTCCACTCCGCCGTTTGCGATCATTGCCGATGCACAATCTTCAAACTCTCTTGTGGCAGGCCAAGCGTTCCTTATCAATGATCGCTATTCCCTTCTCGGTCAAGAGGCCGATGCGATCAATGATCAGATCCGAGAGCACAGCAAGGCTCATACTCCTTTTGCAACACGGCTTACCCAAAGACTTTTGCAGCGGCGCACGATTGCGCAAAGCAAAGCTTCTTACTACATCCACCCTGAACGGGAATTCATTGAATATCTCCACTTCCTCTACGGAATCATCGATGATACCGACCTCCTCAGCAAAGTGAGTTTTATCGATGTGGAATGCGTCGCTTCGCTTCTCAACCGGATGAAAACACTCGCGACAGGACGAGAAAGCGAAGTTGTTTTGCTCGATGACATACCACGAGATAAGTCGTTCCCTAAAAAGGCAGCCCAGAAGATTTTGCAAAATGAAGAGATGTATTCGCTCTATCGCAAGGTCTATGCCTACCGAGAAAAAGAGGTGGAGCAGAATATGCATCTGGCCGCAGAGGGAAAAGCATCCAATATTTTCGCCGATACGAAAGAACAAAATGGATGCTGCCGGGTAGGCCAAACGAAGATGTTTGAAAACAATCTCTCTTTCTTCGACAAAAAAGCAAATGCGATCCGAAAGGTTTGGCTAAAAACAGCGCAGCATGTCCACAAAGAAAAGCCTGAGATCGATCTCCATATCCACATGATCAGCACCATCGTCAGTGCGGATGAAGTCTATAAGGGGAGACAAGGCAATTATCGACACCAAGATGAAATGTGGCTTTGGGTTCCTTCCGATGTTATGGCAATGGAGCATCTCAAGCGCTTCCTTATCGCATTCCAGTCTTCACCTGGTATTAAAAACAATACGCTAGAACTGGAATTCCTCGGCGATAATGCAAAAGAATTGGCGGAGGCATTTAAAGAGAGCTTTACAGCTATACCGCAAAAGGTTTCAAAAGCGGGATTACCGATCGCGATCCTTCGCTATAACGCAGGTACGCTCAATTCCCGTAAGGCGATGGTCTCGCCTTATCTACCGACAGTGTAATCGGCTGCTGGAAATTTTTATCACAGAGTAACACAGAGAAAAGGGGAGCCCCCCCTCTGTGCTCTCTGTGTTTAAACGCCCAGGAGACTGAATTATTCTTTTTCTTCGATGATTTCGAGATTAACCCGGAGACCATTTCGGCTCGCCACCGACATCAGGAGAGTCCGAATCGCATTGATCGTCTTCCCTTTCTTGCCGATGATTTTGCCGATATCGGATTTCTCGACTCCGAGTTCGATGATGAGAGTGTGGGTTCCGCCGATTTCATTAATGCGCACTTGATCGGGGTGGTCGACCAGATTTTTGACGATGTACTCTACAAATTCTTTCATGGTGTGGATCTCTCCGGTTGAGCAGTCGGTATTTCAATAAAATAAAAGTTTAGCGATTGGTATTAAATATTACAAGAGAGAACGGGTTGACAGAGGGAAGGGCCACATAAGATGCGGATCCAAGAAACGATGTCTTCCGGGAGAGGAGCGGTGAGTTGGACGGGAGCTCCACTGATCGGATGTTTGAAATTAAGGCGGTAAGCATGCAATAGATGACGATTCACATTTGGATGGGAAGAGCCATATACTTCATCGCCAACAACTGGAGTTCCCAGGTGTTTCAGATGGACGCGGATTTGGTGTGTTCGTCCTGTTTTTGGTTTGATGAGAACCAAACTGTGTTTGTCATTATGAGCGACAACGCAAATTTCTGAGATCGCCTCTTTTCCATCTGCAAGAACAGTCATCTCTTTTCGATGGACAGGGTGGCGTCCGATCGGCGCAGAGAGAATGCCATTGCGCGGTTTGCCGACGCAAACAGCGAGGTATTGCTTTTCCATCTCACGGGCAGAAAATTGGCGGATGAGGGCTGAGTGGGCAGCGCTTGTTTTAGCTGCAATCAATACGCCAGAGGTATCTTTGTCAAGGCGGTGAACGATGCCCGGTCTGAGAGGATCGTCTGATTCAATTTCTTTGCAATGGCCGAGAAGGGCGTTGACAAAGGTGCCCGACCAGTGGCCTGTAGCAGGGTGGACGACCATTCCCGCCGCTTTATTGACTGCTAAAATGTGGGCGTCCTCGTAGAGAATTTCAAGTGGAATATTTTCCGGAGCGAGAGAAACTTCAGGGGTGAGTTGAAACAGGACCTCGATCTCATCTCCCTCTTCAGGAATGGACCGTTTTTTGATCGGCTCTCCATTGATCATCACAAAGCCATTTTCGATTAAGTACTGGAAATAGGTCCTGGAATGATGGGGGAAGCGGGCTGCCAAAAGCTTATCAATACGCGTCCCTTCTTCCTCTTCTGTAATGAAGAGAATTTCGGGCTCAGGAGTCAATAAAAAAGGCCGATCCATAGGAACGGCCCAAATAATATCTTAAACACCGATTTGGATAAAGTCTTAGATTGCATTATCCTGGTTTATCTGCGCATTGATCTGAGCTTGTGCCTGTTCGGCATTCGCATCATCTTGATTCATAGCAGCTAAGAATTGCTGCATAATTGCACTATTAGCACCAAGTCCTGAAATAGAATCCATAATACACCGCCTTGCTTTAATTATAGCATAAAACGATTTTTAAAGCAAAGATTAATCTATTTACATCCTATTTATAATCAATGACTTATGAATCGTCGTCTTGATCCTGTTCGGGATTCATTTTTTTGATCGCCTTGATGGCTTGCGCTTTATCGTGGTCAATGGCGCTGCTGATATTCTGGCTGATGATGCTCCAGAGCTTTTTTGTCTGGTCGGAATCAAAGGTCATCCCCAACCATTTCAAGGGCTTAGGATGCCAGCTTTTCGGTGCGCTTTTACCGGCGTCTCCGTTTTGATCTGCGCCGTGTGATTTACCGCTCGGATTGACGTTTGGACTGTCGACCATAGAAAACTCCTTCTCTCTTCATGTTAGTGCGCCTTTTTTTTCCCAATCAACTAAAATCGAAAGTATAGATCACCCTAAACAGCTCTAAACCCCGAACCCCTGCATCGTTCTATCGTTATATCGTTATATCGTTGAATTCGCTTCAGTACCAAAGCTCTAGATCCTGGGCTTAGCTGCAAAAGCCCAAAGTAACGATAACGCCACGAAGCGTGGCTAACGATGACGCTCGCGAAACGCGAGCTAACGATATAACGTCGGGGAAGCCCCGAACCTCTTTTTATTTTTGGGTTGCAGAGCTTCCCTGCATTGTTCTATCGTTCCCATTGTTGATCTGGCCTTAAACTATGTAGGACGACCAAGTGATGATCTACCTCCAACGCAGCTCGATTGACCCTACTTGGATTGAAATTCGCGATGAAACAGGTGTTCATCAAGAAGTGGAGGTGCGCTTTCCCTTGCGCAGGTTTCCGAAGCGGTTTGATTCTGTTGAACTGGCGGTCAAATGGCTTCACGAGATGGAGCGGAAGCTGGCAAAAAATCGAGCTTATCGACTCTTATCTGCCCGGAGCTACCCAAGCGCTCTTCTCTATTCTAAACTGATTGAGAAAGGGTATTCCTCAGCTATCTGCCAAAGCATCGTGGATGAGTTAAAACAGCTGGGTTATCTACAAGATGATGAATGGATCAGGCAAGCCATCGAACGAGAATTTCGTCGTGGCTACGGCCCTCGTTACATCGAATTAAAGCTCCGTGCAAAAGGATTGCAAGTGGCTGCGCGCGATCACATCACCGATTCGATGCAAAAAGAGAAGATCCGGGAGCTTCTGAAAAAAACAAAAGCGGCGAATCGCCAAAAAGCGATCCAATCCATTGCGCGGAAGGGATTCGATCTCCACCTCATTCTTCAATTCCTCGATTGAAATTTTCCCTTACCGGATAGTATTGTCATTTTGATGATTCATTCTGGATGTATTTTAAAACTCGGCGTGATCGGCCTCAATCATAAGACGGCCGATTTATCTCTCCGCGAAGCGATGGCAAAAGGCGCCAGTGGCTTTGCAGGAGAAAAAGCCCTTTTTTTTCCTTATCCGATCGTTCTCCTCTCAACTTGTAATCGCACAGAAATCTATTTTAGCTCGGATGATTTGGCCGAAACACACATTGAAATCCTCTCTTTTTTAAGGCGACAAATTGAAATTCCCTTTGAACATCGGCTTTACTCCTATTTTGGACTCGATTGTTTTGTTCATTTAAGCCGCGTTACCTCTGGAATCGATAGCGCTATTTTTGCGGAGACAGAAATTCAACGTCAGGTAAAAGTCACCTACGAAAGAGCACGGCAGGACCGCTCGCTTCCTCCCTGTCTTCATTTCGCTTTTCAAAAAGCGCTGAAAGTGGGAAAAGCGATTCGCACGCAATTTGAAACGCGATCTCCCTCTTTACCCGCTACGATTTGGGAAATCATCCAAGATCATTTTGACGATCTCTCCTCCATCAAAACTCTTTTTATCGGCTATTCGGACATCAATCGAACTTTGATCGATTTCGTACAAAAAAAAGGGCTCAGTTCTGTCGCTCTTTCAACACGAGATCCCGCTTCTTGTCGTCCGCTCAACTACCAGGTTTTCGATCGCTCTGTCTTAAAACGGTGGTTAGATTTCGATCTCATCATTTCCGCAAGCAAATCAGACGACTACCTCGTTCAAGGATCAAGTACTCGCTCGCATCTCCTATTTGATCTCAGCGTTCCGCGCAATGTAGATCCTTTAGTCGCCCGAGAAGAGAACATACAGCTATTCAACATTGAACAGCTCAATGCACGAATCGAGCAAAAACAGCTCAGTCAAGGAGCCAACTTAGAATTATGTGAGGAGCTCATTTGGGATCGGGCTATCACTTTGGCTCGCCGCTATCGAGAGAGTCGACTCCGCTTGTCCCACCTCGTCACAAGCGTCGGTTAGATGTTCCTGGCGGAAGTTGAAAAGACCAATTCCATCATCTTCTGCTAAGCAATCTGCTGCTCTTTCTCCTGCCAACAGGTCATATCCGCCCGCCTTTTCATATTCCTGAAAGAATTTTCGCATGACGTTAAAAGGCATGTCTGGTTTAGGAATAAGAGGCTTATTCCTACCTAAAGGATCGAGTGGGAGGGGTTGATAGCCATTTTTAAAGGGAGGAAGATCTGGAAAATCGGCTTCGAGATCTTTTAGCAATTCTCTAAAAGTCGGACGTCTGTTTGGTAAAAAAGAGAGCATTTCATGTAGAAAAGATTTTATTTTCTCATCATCAGAAATCGCATTGATTTGATCTCGTATTCCAATCTCTGATTCGAAAGGCTTATATTTATTAAAATCCCATTCGGGAAATACATTTTTTTGATTTACATAGGAAATTAATTCACAAGCGATTAACCCGATTGCCCAAACATCTGTTTTTTCTGTAGGTTTTGTAAGCCATCTCTTTGTCGCTGTTGCTAATTCGGGAGGAAGAATTGAGAAATTTTCGTAACTAAATGATCTAATTTGGGTGTTATCTTTATTGCGGAAAGGTTCCGTAAATTCTTCGTAGAAACGGAAGGAGTGGAGATTCGAAATCCCCACTTCATTTTTTGAAGCGTTCAGAAGAATGTTGTCTAGGCTTAGATTTCCGTGTACACCTAAGTCAGCCAATGCAGCTCCTGCTGCAAGGAGTTGTTTCAGATAACCCAGAACCTGTTCTATCGTCATAGGAATTTTATGAAAATAGAGAGCATCTTCAAGATTGCAATGATAGCGTGGTTGAACGGTAATAAAGCCCTTATCACGAACATATTCAGCAGCGAGAGTGAGCGCAATCCCGGGAATACCTTGGAGTTTGTTGATGCTGTTTAGCAAGAGAGAGTGTCTTGGAGTGAGAAAACACTTCCCAACGAGAATTTCTCCATCTAATCCCATGCACAGCGTTACTTCGCAATTGCATTTGAAGGATATAATAGAACCTTTTAGTGGAGCGATTCTTAAGCCTCCATATGTATGAAAAGATAGGTTCTTTGATTGAGGCACACCCTTGGGAGAGTTCAAAAGATGAATTTGTTCCCTTAAACGCCTAGTAAAGGGTAGGAAGGGTGTTATCTCATCGGTTCCCCAACGCCGTTTGCAACTGGATCGTTTTAACCAAATTTGTTGGACTCGACCTTCAATTTCAACACGACAAGAGATCCAATCTTTGGATACTTTTTTCTTCTTCAAAAAATCGTCATGCGTAATAGCAGAAACCCAATATTTACTGTCCACCCCATTCAAACAAAACCGTGTTTTTTCTCTCCCGCAACACATCCATCCCATACTGGGAGCTTTGCATGAAGTGAGATGGCCAACCGGAACTATATTTAGCATGCCTTGAAAATTTTATTTCTTGGTTTAAATTTTGAGTTGGGGGAGTCTTCTTCTATATGCTTTCATGCGATTTTCAACCGAAGGGGATTCGACTTCTAAAGGAAGAACAGGCTCAGGATTTCTTTGCGCATCTAAATAGTCGAGAGCTTCTCGAAAACTCCAACGCTGGTCGGGATCAAGATCGAGGAGGCCTTTGAGAAGGGGCTGAACAAAGGGAGCGTCTTCGAGATCTGGGATTTGTTCAAACAACTTCTCCGTCCAACCTTCTGGATAGCGATTAGCGACCAGCTCCTGTAAGAAGTCAGAGATCGTACGCTCTTTTAATCGGAAGATCAAAGAAAGCGCGACGATTCCAACCGACCAAACGTCGATCTTTTCGGTGTGAGTCTCTTCCAATACTTGCTGGGTGAGGGCTTTTCTTTGCCTTTCCGGTGGTAAAATGATGTCAGGCGAGGAAAGAATATCGATCCGGTGAGGGTTATCAAAAGATCGAAATGTGCCAAAGCGGGAGATGGAAAGAGATCTCAGGTCGGTGTTCAGGAAAATCGTTTCGAAGTGAATATTTCCATGTACGCCATGTTTCGCGATCTGAAGGCCCGCTTCCAACAAATGTCGAATTAATGAAAGGGTTTCTTCTCGGGTGAATTTCCGCTCTTGATAGTTCAGCGCATCATTTAAGGTGCAGGCATAGCGAGAGTGAAAAGAGACTAGTTTTTCTTCCTCTTTTTTATTTTTATAAAGACCTACATAGAGGGTGGGGAGAATGGAGGAAGCTCGTCGCAATCGATCTAAAATGTCGATTTCTTCAACCGTTCTTGGGCTCGCCTTCTTCGTACAGCGAAGCAGCGAGGTTCCATCGGAGGCTAGCGATAGTTTGGTGGTCACTGGCGCAGATTCTGTAGGCTGCCAAAAGGATACTATCGACCTCGGGATATTCCGAACCGTAAAGTGTTCATAGGTTCGCTCTTTGGCTGGCGGATAGTAGGAAAGGTCAGGGTCTTCGTTCTCTCCTCTTTCTAAAGCTTGGATGAATCGCTCTTGTTTTGCGTATTCGACGAATTTGGACGAAGGATTTTTGCGCAGTTGAATAAACGTGCGTCTCCAACGGTTGTAAAAATCTCCATCATGTAAAAGAATGTATCCTTTGTATTTGTTGACATCGACGTTAAATTTCCAATAATTGCCAAGAAAACCTGTATGGTGTTTTCTTAGGTGCTCTTCTGGCAAGCGAGCTTTTGTTGCATACTCGTCCGGCAAACCATAAGGACAAAAATAACCCTTCTTTTGTTTGCCTAGACCACAGAAGCGCGGCTCGGTACGGTATTCGAATCTACCAGGAGGATAAAAAATACTCATTAAAACTCTGCATGGCCAGGGAAGCGGGGGAAGGGGATCACGTCGCGGATGTTTTCCATCCCTGTTGTGAATTGGACCAGGCGCTCAAAGCCGAGACCAAAACCTGAATGTGGAACGGAGCCATATTCGCGCAGCTCGAGATACCACCAGTAGTCTGCTCGGTTAAGTCCGTTTTCAGCGATTTTTTTCTCGAGAATATCGAGCCTCTCTTCACGCTGAGAGCCGCCGATCAGTTCTCCGATTTTGGGAACGAGAACGTCCATTGCTGCCACCGTTTTTCCATCCTCATTGCCACGCATGTAGAAAGCCTTGATATCGGCTGGGTAGTCGGTGAGAATGACCGGCTTTTTGCAGTGCTCTTCGGCGAGATAGCGTTCGTGTTCAGATTGGAGGTCGATACCCCATTCAACTGGGAATTCGAACTTCTTCGGCGCTTTGAGGAGGATATCGACGGCCTGCGTATAGGTGAGATGGGCAAAGGGGGAGTGGGCCACGTGTTCAAGTCTCTGGATCAAGCCATTTTCGATGAACTTATCGAAGAACTCGAGATCTTCGCGGCAATGTTCAAGCACGTGCTTGAGACAGAATTGGAGGTAGCTCTGTGCGCATTCCATGTTCGCTTTAAGGTCGGCGAAAGCCATTTCAGGCTCGATCATCCAAAACTCGGCGAGGTGTCGCGAAGTGTTTGAATTTTCAGCGCGGAACGTCGGGCCGAAAGTGTAGATGTCCGAGAGAGCAAGCGCGAGAATCTCTCCTTCGAGCTGTCCTGAGACGGTGAGGAAAGTCTCTTTGCCGAAAAAGTCTTTGGAAAAATCGACGGCCTTGTCGCGCTGATGAGGATCGAGCGTGGTGACGCGGAACATCTCTCCGCCCCCTTCGCAGTCAGAACCGGTAATGAGAGGCGTTTGGACGTAGTAAAATCCGCGCTGTTGAAAGAAGAGGTGCGTAGCGAATGCGAGAGCGCTTCTGACGCGAAGAACGGCTCCTTGCGTGTTGGTGCGTGGGCGAAGGTGTGCGATGGTGCGGAGGTACTCAAACGAATGGCGTTTTTTCTGAAGCGGATATTTTTCAGCGCTGCAGAGGCCGAGGACGCGGATCTGTTCCGCTCGGAGCTCAAGCGCTTGGTTTTTGCCAGGGCTTTCGACCAAGTTGCCAGTTGCCGTAAAGGAAGCGCCTGTCGTCAGGTCTTTAATCGTTTCAGCATAGCCTGGAAGGGTCGCATCAGCAACGATCTGCAAATTCGCAAGAGTCGAGCCATCATTTGCTTCAATAAAGGCGAATGATTTTTGATCTCGAACGGTTCGGATCCAACCGGAAACGGTCACCGATTTGCCCACGAGCTGGGCAGGATCTTTAGCTTGCAGAATCTGTTTTATCTTGGTGCGCATCTTTCTTCCTTCTGTGCGAAACTCTTGAGTAGGGCGATTTCTTCTTTCCAAAGCGGCGGACCGTCTGGAGTCTCTAAATATTTAGGTAAATGGCGAGTGCGGGGATCGGTCATTAAAAACTGAAAACAGTCGATGCCGATTTTTCCCTTTCCAAGCGCGGCATGGCGATCGACGCGGCTGCCAAAATCTTTCAACGAATCATTGAGGTGGAATGCGGAGAGGTACTCAAGTCCAACAATGCGATCGAATTCTTTTAAAGTATTGTCGCAATCGGCTGCTGTTCGTACATCGTAGCCCGCTGCGAAGATGTGGCAGGTGTCGATGCAAACGCCAATCGGCAGCTTCCCTTTCACGCCTTGTAAAATAGCAGCTAAGTGCTCAAAACGATGCCCGACACTCGATCCTTGTCCCGCGGTTGCTTCCAATAAGATTTTGGTGCGTCCCTCTTGAGCGAGCGATTCGAGCTCGAGAAGGCTGGCGATGATGGTTTCGATGCATTGTTCAATCGTCCCAGATGTATGGGCACCGGGGTGGAAGTTGAGATAGGGGATGTTAAAGGCGTGGCAGCGCTTCCATTCTTCAGCAAAGGCTTTGCGGCTCTTGCGCAAGATCTCAGGATCGGGCGAGCCCAAATTGATTAAATAAGAGTCGTGACTCATCACTTGTTCAATCCCAGTCTCCGCTAAGGCTTTATTCCAAAGAGCGATTTCTTCAGGGCCGATTGTCCGGCCATTCCATTGTTTTTGATTACTGGTAAAAAGTTGAATCGTGGTAGCACCGATCTCTCGCCCCTCATAAAGAGCGTTGTGAGCTCCACCTGCGGCGGAAGTGTGAGCACCTATCCAGCATTTCGACATAAGATCCCTGCAAAAAATGACTCTATTTTAGACTCCGGAAGGCGAGAAACAAAGCAAAAACAGCTAAGGTAGCTTTTGATAGTGATTTAAGTCGTTGGTTATAAGCGCTTTGTCGTAATAATTTAGGATGAAGACAGCGACCGATTAAGCAGTAAGTCCTTGCTATTCTATTGTCTTCATTTTGACACTCTAGCTCTTGTTCGACCTTTTTTCTCAGCTCTTCTAATTTTCGGATTTCTTTTTGTCGCCCCCTTTTATTCAATACGGGCAATTTTAGAAGAGAAGTTTGAATTTGGACTTTTTCTTCTGTAGTCATTTGGGAGAAGCAAGATTCGAGATTTTGTCCGGCCCAAAATCGGTGGAAAAAATGGCCGCAAAAGGAATGGATCGATACTTGCTGATTTTGAGGGAGAGAAGAAAATGATTTCAAGTTTGCAGAAAAAACAGCGGATAGAAAAGAGTCTTGGATCGAGCTCATAAATTGGGAAAAAAGAGTAATCGGTGAAATATTTTCTTCCAAGACTTATGATGTCACGTTATGGATAGCGCTCAATCGATTCTCCGATCAGCCAAACATTTTTTTGTGGGCACATTATTCAGTCGCTTCAGCGGTCTCATGCGCGATATCACCATGGCCTTTTGTTTTGGAAGCGGACCGGCGATTGCCGGTTTTATGGTCTCTTATCGCCTAGCCAATCTTTTTCGAAGGCTTCTCGGCGAAGGAAACGTGGCCGCGGGCTTTGTTCCTCTGTTCGAGCATCATCGAGGAGAAAATCAACGCTCCGCTGCACTTTTTTATCGCGATGTGGCTTGGTCCATGGCGCTGCTCGCTATCGCTGTAGTGGTCGGTTTAGAGCTCATTCTTTGGGTATTGAAAAATCAAGTAAGCGAAAATTGGCTAGAAATTGTAGAACTTGCCATGTGGATGGGGCCGGGTCTTCTCTTTTTATGTCTTTTCTCTCTTCATGCAGCTCTTCTCCAGTGTCAGAAAAAAGCTTTTTGGCCAGGTTTTGCCCCAGTTGCTTTTAATTTCGCCTGGATTTTCGCCGCGCTCCTTTCTGCCCAGACAGCTCAACCGATGCACTGGCTTGCACTAGGAGTGACAGCCGCATGCGCGATGCAGTGGCTTCTCACAGGTTGGCAAGTGAGAAAAGAACTCGATTTCGATTCCTCCTGGTTTAAACCGCGTCTCTTCACGCCTGAATGGCGCGCCATGCTTCGCCCAATGGCACTTGGACTGATCGGAGTGGGTGCGATGCAGATCAATAGCGCTCTCGATGCGATTTTTGCCCGTATTGCCGATCCATCTGGCCCGGCCTTCCTCTGGTATGCGATTCGGATCCAGCAGTTGCCGCTCGCTCTGTTCGGTATTGCCCTTTCAGGAGCTCTCCTGCCTCCTCTTTCGCGCGCTATGCGAGAAGGAGATCTCGATCGATACAGACAGTTGCTTCAAAGTGGTTTAAAACACGTCTTGGCTTTGATGGTCCCTTGCACCTTTGGCTTATTCGCCCTAGGTCGCCCCGGCCTCAATCTCCTCTACGGTCATGGCGATTTTACCCCAGCCGATGTTGAAGCTACTCTAGAATGTTTATGGGCCTACGGTCTTGGTTTGATCCCGGCAGTCCTAGTCCTCATCTTAGCCCAAGGATTTTACGCGAAAAAATCCTACACTCTGCCGACCTACGCCTCTCTGTTTGCAGTAGCCGTCAATGTCGCTCTGAATGCTTGGCTCGTTTTCGGTCTCCATTGGGGGGCAACCAGTATTGCAATTGCGACAAGTTTCAGCTCAATGGCCAATTACCATCTTCTGTCACGCGCTTTAGAACTTCCTTCTTTATTGAAAGATTCTCTTTTTTGGCGTTTGACTTTGGCTTGTAGCTTTGGTGCAGCTCTTTCGATGGGATTTCAGTCCCTTTGGCCCATTGATCCTCGCGGCTTATTCTTGCAAGCAGCGCAATTTGGGTGTAGCGCAATGGTGTATGGAGCTGTTCTCTTGGGAGCGGCCTTCTTTCTCAAGATTGAGCCTCTATTAGACCTCTTGCCTCTCCGCCGCCAAGCCAAATCTTAGGGGGTTTTGTAGTGCTGAAGAAAGGCAATCACAGAGCTGCACAGAGTTAAGATCGAGTTACACAGAGAAAAAATCGATTTCCTCTCTCTCCACGGTGATTATCTTTTCCCGCTAATACCAACCCTTTCTTAGACTTTCATTTCATGACCGGAAAGATCGGAATGGGCAGCTGTTCCACTTCTCAGAAAAAGATCTTTCATGAAAGCGATTTCCGCATCGCACAGGCTTTGTAAGGTTCTATTTCGATCTTGAGGATTGTGAGTGCGAAGATAGGTTCCCTTTATGTTTTTCAGCCTTGCTTTGATGTATGAGCAATCTAGTTGGTTTAATCGCTGTGATAAAGTCTCGTCTTGGTTGGATTGTCGGACCGCTTCTGCAATGCATGCAACAACAAGTAGATCTGCCGGATGGCCACTTTTAAAATCTTTTCTTTTGTATAAGTGAGTAATTATGGGAATGGCTACTTCCCAGATGCTTTTTTGCTGTAAGAAATGGGCCTTTTCTTTTTCATCTACATGGCTCAGGTTCTCTTCATACTTTTGAGGAAAATCCACTGTGTCATCTTCATTTGTGGCGAGCCAGAGAGCCTTAGTGGCAAAGTGCAATTCGACCCACCAGCAGATTGATTTTGTTGGTTGAAAGAATGTAAATTCCGGATCTTTTAATAAGCATAGAAAGAGGATTTCTGAAAATTCTTTTTTCAAACCCAGTTGCTGCATCTTTTCGTTTGTAAAGGAAAATTCGCTTTTGGGTAAAATTCCCTTCTCTATCAGAAAATTAAAATCCCCTTGTTCGGCAGCTTCTTGAGGACTTCCTAATGGGGCAGCTACGCGAGGTGCAGCTAATGAATTTATGGGATGGATAGTCATGATCGTTCCTGTGTAAAATGAGCGGACAGGATAGAAGGTCAAAGATTTTTTTGAAAAGAAAAAAGACGGGAGCGAGTAGCTCCCGTCGAACGGGTGATCCTTACGACGTGTGCGAGAGGAATTCGCAGACGAGAGGGATGTTGATGGGGAGAGCGAGAGGAACTTGGTCCATCTGAGGAGATGCGAGGAGTTTACCTGCGAAATTGTCTCCTTCGAGAGAGAAGTAGCCTGGGATCTCGCGGTTTACGTTCTCTTGCGCTTGAATGATCGCTTTCATCTGGCGCGAAGCAGGCTTGATCGAAACGACCATGCCAGGGCGGACGAGGAAAGAGCGACGGTCTACTTTTTTGCCATCGACTTGAATGTGTCCATGGGAAACGAGCTGTTGGGCGCCGAAGATCGAGTTAGCGAAGCGGAGGCGGTAGACGACGTTGTCTAAGCGGCACTCGAGCATTTCTGTGAGGAGTTGCGCAGTATTCCCTTTTTGCTGGAGGGCTTTGCGGTAGGTGTTGACGAGTTGCTTTTGCGAGAGCATGCCGTAAACTGCTTTCAGTTTTTGGCGCTCATCGAGCTGCATACCAAAGTCTGATTTCTTCTTCCGCTTGGCGCCGTGTTGGCCAGGAGGGTTTTGTTTGTGGAGCATCGGATTGCGCGCTTTGCCGAAAATGTTAGCGGCGAATCGTCGTGCGACGCGGTTCTTAGGTCCTCTATAACGAGCCATTGTTTCTCCGGTAGATAAGAGTATTAAAAGTTCAAAGCATAGTAGTCTATCTGAGGATCGATTTTTTGAACAAGAGCGAAATGGAGAAAATGGAGCCAATTAAAAAATTACTTGGGTTGATTTTTGATCGCCGTTTCGTCTATACTCGGACCCTATTATGGAATATTGGGTTCTTGCATTTTACATCCTCCACCGCATCGACGATCCTCAAGCTGAGGTGGCTCGTCATAAAGATTTTTTTTCAACTCGTGATCTCAAAAGTCGTCTTTACATCTCCGAACAGGGGATCAACGGCCAGATGAGCGGCTCTCCCGCTCACGCCCAAGAGTATATGGACTGGTTGAAGGGAGACCCCCGCTTCGCGGCCGTTTCCTTTAAAATTCACACCCACCCTGAGCATGCTTTCCCAAAGGCCACCATCAAGTACCGCAAACAGCTCGTCGCGATCGATTGCGAGGTCGATCTCTCCCTGACCGGCGAGCATGTGAAGCCCCAAGAGTGGAGTCGGATGCTCGAGCAAAAGGACGAAGATACGATCGTTTTGGACGTCCGAAATGACTACGAATGGGAAGTGGGTCGATTTAAAGGGGCTGAATTACCTCCTTTGGAGACGTTCCGCGAATTCCCTCAATATGCAAAGGAATTGAAGGGGCAACGCGATCCGAAGAAGACCAAAGTGATGATGTATTGCACCGGCGGCATCCGTTGCGAATTTTACTCGGCTTTGATGAAGCAAGAGGGATTTGAAAAGGTCTATCAGCTCGACGGTGGCGTCATTCAATATGGAATGGATGAGGGGCAAAAAGATTGGGAAGGGAAACTCTTCGTCTTCGATGATCGGCTCGTGGTTCCCATCAGCGATGAAGAAGCACCTCCCATCAGCGTCTGCCGCTATTGCCAATCTTCCATCGATATCTACTACAATTGCGCCAATATGGATTGCAATGAGCTCTTCGTCTGCTGCCCCGATTGCTTGAAAAAGAAAAAAGGATGTTGCTGTGACGCTTGTCAAGAAGGACGCGTCCGGCCCATTGACGAAAACGGAAGTTCTAAACCGTTCCGCAAAGTCGATCACCAACAAAAAATGGCGTGGCGCAATTAGTTTATAAATTAGAAGTCAAAGAACCCTTGTCTCTTCAATTGAAGTTAGAAGAACAAGGTTCGCGCCGCATTCTTTATCTCGATACGCTCAAAACCCTCTCTACTCCCAAAGACGCTCCTGCGCTTCAGCTCCTGACTAAGCTCCATTTAAAAGCCAATGGCGGACGGGGCACGGATACACTCTCGTTTCAAACCATAACGCTCCCACTAACTGAGTCGATTCAAGCGATTCGCTCAATGGCGTCAACCGAACGTCTCTTGTTTCAATCAAAGCCCCTTCGTCTTGCTGCAAAAAAAGAAAAGATCTATTGGCGGGGAGAGAAACTGGGGATGCTCGAGGCCTTTTTGAAAGAGGTGAAATTAGAAGCGGTCGATGTCGTCATGCCGGGCTGGGCGATTTTACAGGGCGAGTGGATCGAGTTAGAAGCAACTGTACCTTGGAAATGGATCGAGTTATTCCGTAAAGGAGCGCTCCTTTTGCAAGGAGCTCAATTGAAGAATTTTCTCGAAGAAGAGCCTCCCATCCTCTGGAAAGAGAAGATTGAAGCACCTCTCCAAGTCTTTCCACAGCTCGTTTTAACCGATATGACAGGCTGTTTTGCTAACTTATGGATGAATTATCCCGGAGTGGGACGGGTTGCATTTGAGGATTTAGCTCCCCATGTAGGTGGGAGATCTCGTTTAAAAGCAGATGAGTTGCAATGGGAAAAAGATCTCGTTGAAGCTGGGTTTACGCGAAAAGCTGTCGGCGGATCGCGCTACTACTGTCCAGGTGAAAAGGTGCGCGATACGATTCGCTTTTTACTGGAGCTCGGCTGGACTTGTTTCGATGGGCAAGGACGCAAAATCATGCGGCAAGAATCTTGCGAGATCAAAGTGGGAGAAGATTTCGCAGTGAGAGGCGCTATCCGTTTTCAAGAGCGAGAAGGTTCATTGAAGAGCGCGATGCAAGTCGCGCGTCACAGTGGTCTTTTTTTAGAACTCGATTCAGACAGCGTTGGACTTTTAGATCTCAAGTCGATTCCCCTCATTGAGGGCGAATGGGAAGGAGAAACGCTCCGCGTTCCAAAAATGCGCATCGGCGAATTGATGAGGCCAGAAATTGAGTGGGAAGCGTCAGTACGGAGTGCAGTCGATGCCCTCCAGGCTGGCAGGGGAGTAGAGCCTGTCTTAATAGATGAGAGATTTCAGGGTCAGCTTCTTCCCTACCAACAAGAGGGAGTAGAATGGCTTCACTTTCTTCATAAATGGGGCTTTGGCGCTCTCCTTTCAGACGAGATGGGACTGGGTAAAACCGTCCAGGTGCTGGCATTTTTTTCCCAGCTCCGGACAAATTTGCCGATCTTGATTGTCGCCCCCACCTCTCTTCTCTTCAATTGGCAACGGGAAATCGCCCGTTTTTGGCCTGAGGCGAAGGTCTATGTCCATAGCGGCTCTGCCAGAGCATTTCGACGGGAACAAGTTATACTCACTTCCTATGCGTTGCTGAGGCTCGATCAAGAATTATTCCAGCAATTTGAATATGAAGCAGTTGCGCTCGATGAGGCGCAGGCGATCAAGACGGCGACTTCGCAAGCGGCGATTGCAGCTTGTCGATTGAAGAGCCGCTTTAAAATCTCCGTCACGGGAACACCTGTTGAAAATAGACCGGAAGAGCTCTGGTCGCAATTTCGCTTTTTTGCCCCCGATGTATTGGGAGAGCGAAGCGACTTTTCTCGATTAGAGCCGGCCCTGATCCGCAAGCGGATTAAGCCGTTCGTACTCAGGCGGAAAAAAAGCGATGTGCAACTCCAGCTGCCCGAAAAGATCGAGCACCCTGTCTGGATTGAGATGACCGAAGAACAACAAAGACTCTACGATGAGACTTTAGCGCGATTTAAGAATCATCGCTCCGAGAAAATGGAGGAGATCTTAGAGGTCATTTTGCGCCTCAGGCAGATCTGCGCCGATCCGAGATTAGTGGGAGGGGTGCTGCGCGGCGGCAAAATGGAACAGCTACTCATAGATATCGAATCGCTGGTTGCAGAGGGAAAAAAGGTATTGGTATTCAGTCAGTTCACCTCCGTTTTGCGTTTGATCGAAGCTGAGTTAACCGAACCTTTATATTTAGACGGTTCGACTCCCGCAGAAGAACGGGCAAAGTTGGTCGATCGGTTTCAGAATGAAGAAAAGCCGCACGTCTTCTTGTTGAGCCTTAAGGCTGGAGGCGTAGGATTGAATTTAACGGCGGCGGAGAGTGTGATCTTATTCGATCCATGGTGGAACGAAGCGGTTGAGCGACAGGCGATCGATCGGGCGCACCGCATTGGCCAGAGGAGAGCGCTTCTGGTGCAGCGGTATTTGACGCCCGGTTCGATCGAGGAGAAGATATTGACGCTCAAAGCCAAAAAGACAACATCTGCCCAAGAACTGTTGGGAGACGAAACCCTTAGCTGGACAGCGGAGGATTTGCTTCATCTTCTGACTTAGAGTTCTTTTTATCGGTTTCCAGCATCTCTAATGCAGCCGCTTTCAAGGTCTTCAAGCCTTCTGCAAAGCCAAGCGCTCTCGTCAATTTCTCTAAGTACTGAATCTCAGCGGCTAATTGATCGTTAATCGTTTCTAATTTGGCGATCTTATTGATTAGGTCTCGGTGTTTCATAACGCCTCCTTCATCCTTTGGCGATGAAATAAGGTGCAAGAACCGTGCCAAAAAAAAAGAGAAGTCCCCTAGAAAGCCCCGAACCCCTTTTATTTTGCAGGGCTTCCCTGCATCGTTCTATCGTTGAATTCGCTTTACCGTTCTAAAGCTCTATATCGTGGGCTCATGTACATAAGCCTAAAGTAACGATAACGCCACGAGACGTGGCTAAC
Source organism: Chlamydiota bacterium (assembly GCA_048498835.1). Classification (GTDB taxonomy): domain Bacteria; phylum Chlamydiota; class Chlamydiia; order Chlamydiales; family SM23-39; genus CAITMJ01. Next base: position 36,525 of record JBEHXF010000005.1, read on the forward strand.
AATGACGCTCGCGAAACGCGAGCTAACGATATAACGTCGGGGAGGCCCCGAACCCCCTTTTATTTTGCAGGGCTTCCCTTCATCGTTCTATCGTTGAAGCAGCCAGTGGTTTTCGGGTTAGCACGAGGGGTGGTATTTGTTTATGTTATCTTTTTTTCTTGAATGAAAAGGGGGACACCAACGAAGCTGGAAGAGAACATTGTTGGAATGGTGTGTCTCGAAGCTCTTTTCTTTTTCTATGCGCGATCTTTATAATGAGATTTTCCATTTCAACAGAGACAGTTACAAAAGGATTTCCTCTATGAAAATACATTCGTTAAGCAAACTTCTTTTAGCTGGCGGCGCTTTGTGTTTCGCCTGCGCATGCCAACCAAAAGTTCAACCTATCACGCCTCCTGTCGCTCCTCCTCAGTCTTATGAGTCGGAGGGGTGTACCGATCAAGATGAATGTAGCGAAGGCGCATCTATTGAAGCGATCCAAGATGAAAAAACGGCTCCGACTGTTGAGTCGACACCCGCTGTAGAAGCCCCAGCAGAAAAATCAGCTGCTGTAGAGTCGGTCACTCCCGCTCCAACTGCAGATGCAGCTCCTGCTCAAGAAGCAGATTCAGCTAAAGCAGAACCAGTAGCTCCTGCAGCTCCTGAAGAGACTGTTTCTACTCCAGCTCCAGTAGAAACTCCAGTCCAAATCTAATAGAAGCGGGGAATCTTCCCCGCTTTTATTTTTCAAAAGTTAGCAATTCTTGTTTGATTTGTGGATCGATCGCGAAGCCGCTGATTGTCCCGTTGCCATGAATGACGCGATGGCAGGGGATGATGAGAAGGTGATTGTTGCGACCGCAAGCGTTGCCTACGGCACGCGCTGCCTTTGGACGGCCGATGTGAGCGGCTACTTGTGCGTAAGAGAGTGTTTGGCCAAACGGAATCGCTTGGATAGACTCCCATACTTCTTCTTGAAAAGGCGTTGCGTTCTTGAGCATTTCACCTTTAAATGGAATGGGCTTTCGATTGAGATAAGCACTCATCCAAGCATCGATGTAGTTGCGTAAACGAGGAGTGGCCCCGTTGATTTCGTACTTGAAGGTAGAAGAGAGGTTCACTTCGATCTTTTCGAGAAGATCGCCGTCCGCTTGAAAACAGACGGCGATAGAGGGAGGATTCATTCAATTTTTCCATGGAGATCGGCCACGAGTTTATCTCGGTTGGCCATCATATTGTATTTGTCGAGCGCGACAGCTTGTCCTTTATAGAACCATTCCATTTCTGTGGTGTCGTCCGTATAAAATTTGCTGCATCCGTGTTTTTTATCGTTTTGCCATTCGATTTCAGCAGTGAGATTGCCAAGATCGTCAAAGTGAATTTCAACGCCTTGTTTGCGGCCATTTACGTAGGGGATTTCTGCAATTTTTGTCCCGTTGCGGAAAACGACTTTGGGACCGTGCATAATGCCGTGATTCCAATTGAGTTTCATCAGAGGTCTGCCCGCAGAGGTAAACTTGAGCTGCTCGCCATGTAATTGGGAGCCATCGTAGTGCGAAATCGTATGGATTTCACCGGTTGGATGAAAGCTCGTTTTAACGGTCGCAATTCCGTTTTGGATAGTATCTCGCGAGACGAGAAGGCCTGAGCGATCCCGTTTGATTCTTTCGCCAAAACCCGATTCAACTTGTCCTTCTAAGTCGTGAGAAGGGGTATAATATTTACCTTCGACCAGGAGCTCTCCGTCAAATTCTTCGATGCTCAGCGGAGCCCCTTTTTCATCCCAAATAGTGGTGATGGTTCGGTTGTCGAATTCATAAATCTCTTCCCGCATCGGCATGCCCGTGCCGTCGTGGACGACTTCTTTTAAAAGAGTCCCTTGATCGTAAACTTGAAGTTTTTCAATGACGGTGCTGTTCGGAAAGGAGTAAGTTGTAGGACCGTGCAGCGCTCCATTCTCATAGGAGCGGACGATTTTTACGCCATTTTTCAACACTTCCAAGATTTGTCCGTCTCCGTCGCGCGCTTCCCATTCTTCCGGAGTTACGTCGAATCCATATTTATGGACGAATTTTTGCGAAACAACGGAATCATCACTAGCGCTAGAGAAACAGCCTCCTAGCAATAGGGAGAGAGAAGTGGCGAATAACAGACGGAAAGTGTACATGAAAACCTCACTACAACAGCACAGATCTTATCGATCAAAGAAGGTTTTTGCAAGTAGAATCAATAAAATATCAATATAGCCCGTAAAGAAAAATCGTCCCTAAAATTGAGGTTGCAATTGGTGTACTAGAGTTTTTTTGCCTATCTAAATTATTTATTAACAGTAATTTGCGCCATAATTGCGCCAAAAATGGCGCAATTAATAGGCATTGCGCCATATAATGGGGTAAAGTGGCGCAATTCTTGAGATGAAATATTTTCCTCTAAATGAACTTTTTGAACTTGTAGGGCGGTTCCCAGAAGGAATTTCTCTGGAAGAATTGCTAGTTGGATTGGGCTCTTCAGTTTCTCGTCGAACCCTACAGAGAAATTTGTCTAATTTGGTTAACGAAAAAAAACTGATAGCAATAGGAAAAACAAAAGCAAGGCGCTATAAATTACCCGTAACATTCAGCCCTATAAAAAAATTAAATGCGCAATTTCAAATTATTTTGTCTTCAGAAGGAGAACAAATTCAGAAAATCATTTCTCAACCAATCCAGATGCGGTTGCCCGTTAGTTATGAACGAAGTTTTTTAGAGAGTTATCTTCCTAATAAGAATTTTTATCTATCTAAAAGCGATCGTCAAAAATTGAATGAAATGGGGGGGGCAAAAGAAAGCGGATATCCAGCAGGAACATTTGCTCGTCAAGTTTTTCAAAGTTTACTCATTGATCTTTCGTGGAATTCTAGCCGCTTGGAAGGAAATACTTATTCACTCCTAGATACAATCCGTTTATTGGAAAAAGGACAGCTGGCTCAAGGTAAAGATTTAAAAGATGCGCAGATGATTTTAAATCACAAAGCCGCTATTGAATTTTTAATTGAATCGGCAGAAGAAACTGGCGTAAATCGTTTTACAATTTTAAATTTGCATACTCTGCTATCAGATAATTTGCTCAACGATCCAAGTGCATCTGGTCGCTTGCGTTTTATTCCAGTTGGAATAGGAAGATCTGTTTACCAACCTTCGGCTATTCCGCAAGTTATCAATGAATGTTTCAATCTTTTAATTAACAAAGCGCACAGTATTCTGGATCCTTTTGAACAGGCTTTTTTTCTGATGGTTCATTTACCTTATCTTCAGCCATTTGATGATGTGAATAAACGAACGTCTAGATTGGCGGCTAATATTCCATTAATTCAGAACAATCTTTGTCCTCTATCTTTTATTGATGTACCAGAGGAGATCTACATTAATGCTCTCTTAGGAGTTTATGAATTAAATCGGACGGAACTATTGAGAGATGTCTTTATGTGGGCCTATCAAAGATCTTGTTTGCTCTATGCTACAACTCGTAAATCAATAGGAGATCCAGATCCTTTTAGAATGAAATATCGACAAGCAATTCAATCTGTTATTCATGAAATTGTACAACAAGAACTCGCACAAGAGCAGGCGGTTTTAGCAATTAGAAAACATTCTAAGGATGTATTGCCTGAGGATAGATCTCGTTTTATGGAAATGATCGAAAACGATATTCGAAATCTTCACGAAGGGAATTTGGCAAGATACCGTCTCCGACCTTCCGAATATGAGGCATGGAAAAAAAAGTGGTCTAAATCATAGAAGTCTTTTTCATTACTTCTGTAATCAGGCTGCTGTGAGCAGCTTCTACTTCTTCAAAAGAAACTGTTTTCGAGCGATCGCGGTAGGTAAAGCGGAGCGTTGCATTCGTTTTATCTTCTGTTCTGAATAGATCGATCAATTCAAATCGCTCAAGAAGCTGCGGCTCTGCTGCGCGGATGGCGCCGAAAATCGTCGCAATGTGACTGTCGTGTGCAAGTGGCAGCGTCCAATCGCGTTCGGAGGAGGGGAATTGGGGCAGCGGTGTCATATGAGGAGCTGGTTTTTGATGAGCCTGTAAGTGTTCAGCATTCAGCTCTGCATAATACACTCTTTGTTTAATATCGAATTTAGCGAGCAAATTCGGGTGGAGCTCACCGAAGCAACCAATGCAAAGATCGCCGAAGTAAACATCTGCTTGCCGCACTGGATGAAAGGTCATGTGTTTTGAGGGAGCAAAAGAGGCAGCAGAAGCTCGGATTGAGGAGAAGAGATTTTCAATCATCCCCTTGAGGTCGAAGAAATCGACATCGGATGGTTTTTCATCCCAGTGATGAGGAGCTTCTTTTCCCGTTAAGATTAGAGCAACCATGGGAAATTCAACCGGTTTTCCCTCTTGTTTAAAGTGGATACGGCCCAATTCAAAAGCGCTAAAATTTTGGTTTTTTTGGTCGAGGTTATGTCGTACCACATCCAATAGGCCCGGCAATAAGGCAGGTCGCAGGACTGAATATTCTTCTGATTTAGAATGGAGTGTCTGTAAAAGCGAAGATTTAAAGTGGGACAATTCTTGGATGGTCTCAGCTAATTTTGGTGAGATGAGATCGCAAGTGATGAATTCCTGGAGCCCTAGTCCGACAAGTCGCTTGCGCAATTCCGATTCAAATAGATAGACCGGATCGTGGGGGATTTGAGGCAAGGTCGAACGGGGAAGCGGCCTTTCGATGTTGTTATAACCATAAATGCGCGCCACTTCTTCTACGAGATCGATCTCTTCTTGTACATCGTTTCTGTAAAGCGGCACTTCTACGCGAAGGTGAGCGGCCGATTCTTTTTTGGTATGGAATCCGAGCCGGTGGAAAATCGCTTCCATTTCTCCCAGCGAAAGGTGAGTGCCGAGAACTTGATTCACTCGTGCCGTTCGGCAATGGAGGATTCGTGGAGCAAACTCTTCTCGTTTTATATCGATTTTCCCTTTCGCAACTTTTCCGCCCGAAATCTCTGCAATCAATTGCGCTGCATGGTCCAGAAAAGTCGGTACAGCCGATGGGTCGACCCCTTTCTCAAACCGGTACGAACTATCGGTCCGAATGCCGATTTTTTTAGCAGCTTTGCGTACCACCATTGGATCAAATGCAGCAGCTTCCAATAGGATGGTTTTGGTCGTATCGGACACAGAGCTATTCGATCCGCCGAGAACGCCGGCCAGTGCGAGAGTTTTTTTGTTGTCGGCGATGGTTAAGGTTCCCGCTGGAACAGTCCAATCTTTTCCATCGAGTCCAGCAAACATTTGCGGCTCTTTGGATAGTGCGACGTGGAGCGAGCCTTCAATTTTATCGAAGTCAAACGCGTGCATCGGTTGGCCGTATTTCAACAGCATGTAATTGGTCGCATCGACGATGTTGTTGATGGGACGATGGCCAGCAGCTCGCAGTTGTTGCTGGAGCCAAAAGGGGGAAGGGCCGATCTTTACCTCTTCAATCATTCGCGCTGTATAGCGCGGGCAGGCCATCGGATCGGTTTCCACAGAGAGTTTTAGGGATGATCCCGTCTCTTGCAGCGCTTTTTTTTCTTCGCGGAGAGGAATTTGCAACGCGGCGGAAAGTTCTCGGGCAATCCCAAGCGCGCTCATGCAGTGACCGAGATTTGGAGTCAAAGAAATCTCGAATACAGGATCCCACAGCGATAGGCAATCTGCGCCTAAAACCGCATCTTCTGGAAGTTCGATGATGCCGCTATGATCTTCGTAGAGTCCAAGTTCTGTAGCGGAGCAAAGCATTCCTGCTGAGTCGACGCCGCGAATGGAGGTTTGTCCAATCGACTTTTCTTCACCTAATACAGCGCCTACTTTGGCAAAAGCGACCTTGAGCCCAGTGCGGCAATTAGGGGCTCCGCATACGACTTGATACGTGTGAATTCCGTCGAAAACTTCAGCGACTTGCAGCTTATCAGCCCCGGGATGGCGCGATGTTTTTTTCACTTCTGCGACAACTACGCCCTGAAAAGGGGGTTTTGGCGAATGAATGGCATCGACTTCGATTCCTAAAAGAGAGAGGGTTTCGTCGATTTTTTCTGGACTTAAGTCGATGTGAATGAAGGATTTAAGAATAGATAGAGGAAGTCTCATACTCGCCAACCATATACTTTTGCAGCCTTTAACTGTATCGGGCTAAAGGCCGTTTTTCAAGCTCTTTATGGGGGAGAGGATGAGAGAAACTAAAAAAATAGCAATAAAGGAGCTGAAAAGGCTATTTTTTAGGTAGTTGTTTGGAGTTTGCGTATGGAAGATCACTGGGCTAAAAAATTTCGCATATTGACCCTTTCCCTTATTTTTAGCGGGGCATTGAATATCGGATTGGTTGCGACCTTAATCGCTATAAAAACAGAGGATGGACGGCCGAATCTTGCCGCTTCTCCAAAAAAATCGACGCTAAAAGTACAAAAGATATCCAATCTCGCGGTCTTAGATGCCATGTCAAAGCTCTCTTTTCGCGAGCTTGTCACTCTCTTGACCAATCGAGAGTTGATTGAAGAGGGATATGCAAAGCGAGATTTAGCGGTATCGGCTTTAGCTGCCTACCACCACTTCAATTTAGAAAAAGCTCTCTCTTCCACCGAATTACAGAAACGGACTTTGATTTTAGGCGAAAATCGATCGCTAGAACTTTATCCCGGGTTAAGCGATGAGCAATTTGAGGCGATCATCCGTTTTGCCTACCAAGAAAAATGGCCATTGACAGGACAGGGACTTTTCGCGCTGATTAAAAAAATTCCGGGCGATGAAAGCCTGGCGCAAGCGTTCTTGCTCACACCTGAATTCTATGCAATTCAAGCGCTCTTTCAAAAAACGGAAGCAGCTCAAGACCCTGCTCTTCTTCTTCAATTGATTGCGGAGGGAAATTGGGATCTATTGAATCGCTTTGCAAAAGAGCAGGAGCAAATGCTCGATCTCTCGGTAGAAAAGCGTCGTCGCTTGCTCCTGAGCTATTTGACCAATCATTCACCTACAGCAGCTAAATTGTTGTTGAAGACAGATCTCGATTTTGTTCTTAAGCGCCTCGATGATCGAGGCATTTTAGATCTTTTGAGCATGATTGGACAAAAATCAGAAGAGGCCCAGGAGTTTTGTGTAGCGCTTCTGCAATCGCATCGCTCTGATGCGGTTTGGAATGCAGCTGTGACGAAGCTCTATGCTTTTGCGGGAGAACCTTTGCCTGAACCGTTTGATCTCCGCGCAGCCGCAGCTCGCTTTGCTCCCTCTAAAGTAGTGACCAGCGAATCGAAAAAACTCGTCATCACGGTTGCGCCGGAACCAGCAGCTGCCCGTTTTCACACGGTGCAAGAAGGAGAGAGCCTTTGGAAAATCGCTCGTCAATACAAAGTGAAGGTAGAGGAACTGGTTCAACTCAATGGGATTGAGAAGGATAAGCTCTTTCCTGGAATGACCATCAAGATCCCCGATTAAGCAGGATCATGGCCTCCCTTATGGAAGGGGTGGCAGGTTAGGATGCGGCGCATGGCCTTATAGAGACCCTTAAAAACACCGTGCTTATGAATCGCTTCTTTGGCATACTCGGAACAAGTTGGATAATAGCGACAGCAATGGCCGAAGAAGGGGGAAATTGCAGCTTGGTACAGATCAATCAACAACAAGAAACATCGTTTCATTCTTCTAGAATACCTATGAAAGAACATCCATTCCAGCACTTCTTACATGAATTCATCCCACAAGTTGCTCGTAAAGCAAAAGATTTAAATAAAGCCGTTTGGATTCTTGAGACGACAGGTCTAGAAGATGCCGCCGATTTAAAAGGGGATCTCGACGCTGAGCTGAGGATTTTATTTAACGATCCGAAGATTTATGAACGGCTCATCGCATGGGAAAAAGAAGGTTTTGTTCAAGATCCCATCTTGAGTCGTGAGCTCAATGTCCTGATTCGATCTTTTAAACAAAATCAGGTGCCAAAAGCACTGTTAGAAGAAATCTCTAAAAAAGAGGCTGCCCTCGCTCAATCCTACGCCAATTTCCGCCCCACCATCGATGGACAACCGATTTCTGAAAATGAGATTCGAGAGCTGCTCAAAAATGAAGTCGATGTGAACCGGCGCAAAGAGGGTTGGGAAGCATCAAAAAAGATTGGCGCTGTCCTCGCGCCACAAATTCTTGAACTAGTCCGCATTCGCAATCAAGCAGCGCAGAGTCTGGGTTATCCCGACTATTTCCAAATGCAGCTCGAGCTGCAAGAGGTGAATGCCGCATGGCTTTTGAAAACGCTCGATGATCTCGGCAATCAATCGGATGCAGCCTACGCAAAAGTCCTCGCTCATCTTGAGGAAGTACAGAGCCGTCGATTTGGAGTGGATAAAGAGGAACTCGGCCCATGGGCCTGGAGTGAGCCATTTGGTCAGGAAGACCCTCTCGATAGCAAAGAACTCGATTCGCTGGTACACGGAATCGATATCCCAGCTGTGAGCGACGCTTTTTACCAAAGAATGGGGATTGATGTAGGGCTGGTTTTAAAGCGCAGCGATCTGTATGAAAGACCCGGAAAGAATCAGCACGCTTTTTGCATCAATATGGACCGTGAGCAAGACATTCGAACGCTCGATAACATTACCCCAACCATCAAATGGCTCGAGACCATGCTCCATGAGCTCGGCCATGCGATTTATGAAATGGGGTTTGATCCTAAGCTTCCCTGGCTGCTCCGAGAGCCGCCCCACATGATCACAACGGAGGCGATGGCGCTACTCGCCGGTCGCCAAGCTTATCGACATGATTCGCTCAAATTATTGGTTTCTCCATCAGCTAAAATGGAGCCTCTCCTTCGAGCTGCAGATGAGAGCTTGAAGCGGCGTCAGCTGATTTTTAGTCGCTGGGTTCTTGTGATGACGGCCTTTGAAAGCGAGCTGTATCGAGATCCCTCGCAGGATCTGAATGCTCTCTGGTGGAAACTCGTTGAAAAACACCAAAAAATTCGCCCTCCGGCCAATCGGAAGGGGGAGATGGACTGGGCCTGCAAGTATCATATTGGCTTAGCCCCCGTCTATTATTTCTCCTATCTTTTGGGCGAAATGTTTGCCTCGGCCATCCAAGAATCGACTGCGCATCTGACTGGCTCAGAGAATTTGACCTCGCCAGCTGTTGGGAAATTCTTAAATGAAAAACTCTTTAGACCAGGGAATCGGATGCCCTGGAGTGATCTGATCGTTCACGTCACAGGCAAGCCTTTGACGGGCGATGCCTGGATCCGCGAATTCGCCCCTTAAAAGCGGAATGCAGAACGCAGAATATTTCTGCCTTTTGCCTTCTGCCTTAATTCATTACCACCAAAGCCACCAGAGATGTTCCTTGAGAACTTTTCCAGCTCGTCTGTTGCCCATCTTTTCCGATTCTAATAGCTTTTCTTTTGCTTTGGCGTACTTGCCTTCCATGAGATAAGCAGAGCCAATGCCAAAGAGAGCGTCGCCCGGTTGGCAATAAAGGTCTTTGAACCTTTTGTTTAGACGATACGATGTTTCAAAGCTTTGTCGGGCTGCGCGGGTATCGCCTGCAACGAGTTGGAGAAAACCTTTCCCGATATAAAGACCCGGATGGCGCGGTTCAAGTGCAAGGCCCTCTTCGACTAGTTCAAATCCTCTGCGTAATTGTTCTTGCGACGCACAAAAATCGTGTCGTTCGATGTCTTGTACGATGAGATAAAGTTCTTTGTAAGGCGCGAGCGTCGTCGTGTAAGGAGGATGACTCACTATTTTATGTTCAGAATAATCGGTATAAGGAATAGAAACTTCGTTGATGTAATCTATCATTTAAAACCTTTATTTTATTTCCAGTATTATAAGATTAATAGTCTTATCGCGCATGTTTTAAATTATTAACTTTTCAGGCGATTTGATGGGGAGTTTTCAAAAGTGCTTGAGAATAAACGGGTGGATCGATTATTGTTTACACTTCATTTTTGTGCGAAAGTGGCGGAATTGGCAGACGCACTACCTTGAGGTGGTAGCGGGTTCACTCTCGTGGGGGTTCGAGTCCCCCCTTTCGCATTCTTGGCACCGATAGCTCAATGGATAGAGCACTTGGCTTCGGACCAAGTGGTTAGGGGTTCGAGTCCCTTTCGGTGCGCCACTCTCAGTGGCGGAATCTCTCTTAAAAATTTTCCTAAAAAGAACCGGTCGGGAGAAGCACCGCCGCTCCTAGAGCGAAACTCGTTAGGAGCTGTATAAAGTCGAGTGATTACTTGCTAGTCTCTGGCGAGCCTTCAAATGATATGTGAGAGCTGTTGATTAAATAGTTCTCCCTTGAAACTACTTTTTTTAGTGTCTTTTCCTCTAATTCAACCCGAGCATTTTTTGCGATCCGGCCGCCTGTTTTAGCTGCTTTAGCATTTTCGGTGATTCCCGTGGCCTCTACGCTTTCTGCGATCTGTCTTGTCGAAAGTTCAGCAAGAGCCGTAAAAATTAGCTCTGCTTCTGTCATGTGATCTCTTAGATTTTCTGCTTTTATTTTTTTTATTTCTTTATGTTGTTTTACTGTAACCTCCGACCATTCTTGGTGAATTATATTAGTGAGAATGGCGAATTCTTTATTTTCTTTGATGTCATGATTTTTCCGGTAGTCAGTTAGTTTGTTTCGAGTTTCCTGCCCCATCATCCTTTGCTGAATCCATTTTTCACTGCGTCCCTGTTTTGACCATGCACCTCGCGCACGATTCAATGATTTTTCAGGATCTGCTATTTCTTGTATTCGCTCGTAACCGACTGTAGCTAACCAAAGTTTGATCGGTTCCGCTTTAGGACTTGGAACTGATTGAATCAATCGTAAAATTGTCTCTGCACTTGCAACATCTGTGAGGTATTTTTTACCGTCAGAGGCTTCCAATTCCAGTCGGTTACATTTTGTAACCGACTCGTTTCCCTCATTACGAAGTCGATTTTTTAATACTTTCCAATAGTTTCTAACTTTTTGAAAGTCAGGCTGTTGAATTAGTATTTGAAGAATGTCAACCACTGAAAAATACCAGGTCTCGGTGGATGCATCATATAAGCGGCGTATTTTGAAATTTTCGAATAAAGTTAAGTCATTTTTCATGTGGGTGGCTCTGTTTGAGAGAAAGTATAGAACTGATTATCTTTCGACTCAAAGAAAAGTTTGTCGAGAATCAGAGATTGGACAGAAACAATAGATTTATCTTTCGTGTCAGCTCAGGATGGTGGGGCAAAGAAGCCAATTCCGCAAAAGATCGGGAAAGCCCTCCGATTAGGAGGAGCTGGTACTCCTCTGCGGTCAGGCGGAGCGAGAGGGGTGGGGCATGGTTGTGACAAAAGCTTTCCCCTCCATAAAGGTGGGTGGCGGGAATCGGGCACTGGGTGCATTCGGGGGAGAGGTCGAGAAGCCCTTCAAGGGTCAAAAGCTTGAGGCGGAACGAAGCGGCCAGTGCGAGCGGATTCGAGGGGAGCTTGCGAAGGTAGGCGAGTGCGAGTTCGAAGAGAGCAGACGCAGATTTTCCGGGCATCTGCGTTTTCAGAAGATCTTGGGCGATTTGTCCGGCTGCTGAGAGGCAATTGTATTCTTTTTTCAGGAGCGAGAGATCGTCTAGAAGAGTCCCATCTTTTAGAAGATGCAATTCTTTTTTATCTTTGGCATAGACCCAGTCAGCTAAGACGAAGGGTGTGGTGAGAGCGGTGAAAGCCGATTTTTTTGAAGCAGCAAACTTCGCCATGAGCGAGACGAGTCCCTGATCGGGAGTGAACACCTTTAATATTCGGTGCGAATTGAGGTAGGGAATAGATTGAAGGAGAAGGCCGCTTGATCGTTGCTCCATGCTCTACAATTGTAGTCGATTAAAATCATCTTGTGAAGCGCTCTTCTTCCTGCTACGATAAGATTCCAATAAAGGATGCAACATGGCAAAACCAAATCTCCCACAAAATGATGGTTTCAATGTTTCTCTTGTTGGGAAACACTTTCAATTGACCGACGCGATTCGCAACTATGTCTTTGAAAAACTCGGCAAAGTTGACCGGATCACTGACCAAGTCATCGATGTGACCGTTACGCTCGATGCGCAAAAGCTCGAGCATTCTTGCGCCATGTTGATGAATTTCATCCACTTTCACATCAAAGTGCAAGCGAGCACCGATAATATGTATTCGGCGATTGATAAGTGCATCGATCGTTTGATTACTCTCATCCGCAAGTACAAATCGAAGCTCCAGTCACACCGATTTAAGGATTTGACCACAGTCGACATCCATGTCAACGTGATTCAGCCTTTGCAAGATGACCTCAAGATGATCAATGAGGATATCGAAGCTGAAAATGCCCGTCGTAAAGCAAGTGCAACGATCCTCCATCCGATCGTCGCCAAAGAGACGATGAAACTCAAGACGCTGACGCAAGACGAAGCGGTCATCAAGATGGAACTCACTGGAGATCAGTTCCTCATCTATCGATCCGAAGAAGATCAAAAGCTCAAAGTGATCTATCGGCGCAAAGATGATAACTACGGTCTAATCTTAGTACAATAGTGCTTCACTGTCTCATTCGCAATAAGAGCCTCGCTGACACTCCTGAAGAGAGGGTCAGACAGGCTCTTCTCTTTCAAATGCTCGGACCTCTCACCTTTCCTCGGTCTCTCGTCACCGTTGAAAAGCGGGTAGGAACGACTCGTCGCTCCGATATCGTCGCTTTTGCAAAAGTCGGAGAAGAGTTAAAACCTGTTGTTTTGATTGAATGCAAAGCAGAAGTCGTCAATGAAGAGACCTATGCTCAAGCAGCGGGCTACAACGCTTTTCTCTCTGCCCCCTTTATTTGCTTAGCGCATGCGGGCGGTATTCGCACGTTTTGGAAAACCGACACAGGGCTCCAATCTGTTCCTTTTCTTCCACCTTATGCCCAATTGGTCCGATGTCTGTAGCCGATATCATTTGCAAAGTGGGCCTTTCAGTCGAATTTTACGACGAGATGCGCCCTTGGCTCGACGAGGTGGATGCTCGTCGCCTCTTTTTTATCGAAGAAAATCCCGATAAACTAAGTGAACTTGGAATCGATGCCATTTTGCTTCGCAACGACAAACGAGTGCGTATTTTCTACCTCGAAACGCCTTTGTTGAAAGATAGTATTGCACAGAAGATCGGCTCTCTTTCTGCTTTTCGGACCCTTTCGGTTGTAGGCGATCCGCTCTGGAAAGAAAAAATTGAACGAGCTCATTTGGAAGCCGAGCTTTTAGCATCGGACGCCGCCGATTTTGGCGTAAAAATTCTAGCGCATCAAGCAGCGAATCTAAAATGGCCGCTCCGCTCCTTGCTCGATCTCAAAGGAGCTCAAAAAAATAGGCCAGCTATCGTCGCTGGAGCGGGTCCTTCGCTGGAGCAGACAGTGATTGGAAATGGATTTTTAATCGCCGCCGGCAACGCGATTAATTGCCTGAAGGTCAAACCCCATCTCGCTTTAGCCATTTGCCCTCATAATCCAGTGATACGACACCAATATCTGGATGTGCCGCTTTGTATTCAGTCTCGGTCTCATCCTGGTAGCGCTGAATCGGCAACCGGTGAAAAATTCTGGCTTCCCGATCCTCACTTTGGCCCTGGTTCTTTCCCCGGTGGGTGGACTGTGGGCAATACCGCTTTAGCTGTCGCCGTCCATTTAGGATGCAATCCGATTGTCTTAGTCGGAATGGACTCTTGTTATCGCGAAGGGAAAAAATATGCCGGGAGCGAGGAAAAAGGGGGAGGCGTGATCGAAACTGTCGATCGCGATGGGAATCGAGTTTATACGCAAGCCGATTGGATCCAATCGATCCGCTGGATGGAGGCTTTTGCCAAACTTCACCCGGAGATTGATTTTTACAATGCAACACCATCCGGTCTTAAAATCGGAGAGCCCTTTCTAGAGCGATCTCTCGATTCATTTGAGTGGTCGAACGCAACGCCACTCCCGCTTTCCCCCATTCAAAAGATTCCCGCCTTGACGCCTCGGGATTTCTTCGACCCGCTCTGGCGCATCTGGCAACCTCTTTTTGAACGGGAGCTGATGACCGATTTGCAGCCTCTTTCTCTTGACGAGAAACTCGCTATCCAGAAAGATCTGTTTTTTGCCCAGGTGTTAGAGGAACATAGCTATGCACGATGATAAGCTCGACGGAACCTCTCTTTGGTTCGCTCCAGATGGAACCCTCTTGTCGGATCAAGGGTACCGCAGTGGCGAGCGCAATGGCATTTGCCGTCATTTTTACCGTTCTGGCGCGCTTTACCGCTCTGAATCGTTTAAAGACGGGAAAAAAGAGGGACTGCAAGAGTCTTTTTATGAATCAGGTCAGTTGAAAACTCACGAAAATTACCTCGCAGGTCAACGGCATGGCGCAGTACTTCTCTATTGGGAATCGGGCAAACTCAAACGGCGCTGCGCTTTTGAACAGGGGCGTCGACACGGAAAAGATGAGATCTGGAGTTCACAAGGACAGCTTCTCGACGAGGGATGTTTTGAATACGGCAAGCCGGTGGGTCGCCACCTTCGCTTTTCTCCAGAAGGACACTTATTAGAAGAGATCGATTATCTCCCCAACGGAAAATGGAACTACCGCTGCTGGGATAAAGAAAAAGTGATGCGCGCCGAAATCCGATGGCTAGATGAACACAATTACTACGAGAAGAAATGGAGCAGCGATTAAATAAACTCCGGCTCTTAGCAGCTGCATGGGAACCAAAAAAAATACCCGCCGCCGATTTAACCGATTGGCGCAGCAAGCTCTCGCTTGAAAAAATTGAAATTCTCTACATCTTGGGACTCGGCTCAGCGTATAACCATCTACAAGACTGGCTGAAAAGGGATGCAAAAAGGCGGCTCATCTTTTTAGAACAAGATGGGGGAAACATCGCTTGCGCAGTTGCTGAAGAGCACCCCTTGCTTCAAGATCCTCAAGTGGAGCTCGAATGGCTCCCTCCGGAACATGAACCGCTTCTCCAAGAGCTCGCGGAGCGCTACCCCGCGAAAGCCATTGAAGTGGTCGCTTTGCCAGGACAAGACGCTGAAACGATTCGGCTCGAACTCTTGCGAAAAACCACCCTGTCAAATGCTCTTCACCAAGATCGTCTCCATGGCTACCAGCCCTTTGAAAATTTTGTCCAAAATATCGCTCATCTGAAAGATGCCTTTTATGCCAATGGACTGCGAAACGCCTTTAAAAATATCCCAGCGATCATCTGCGGCGCCGGACCCTCTCTTCAACAAGCCTTGCCGCTCCTCGCCGAACTCGAAGGGCGAGCTCTCATCATCGCCGCAGGCTCTGCCATCGCAGCGCTCAGCGCAGCGGGTATCGAGCCCCACTTCGCCGTTGCGATCGATCCGAATCTCGAAGAATACCGCCGCTTCAAAAACAGCTTTGCGTTCGATTGTCCTCTCCTCATTTCGACCCGCGTATTTCCCGGTATTTTCTCTACGTGCAACGGTCCCATCGGCTATCTTCGCTCGGGCATCGGCGGTATCCCGGAGCTATGGCTAGAAGAAGAACTCAAACTGACCGATCCGCTCCTTGGCGAACATCTCTCTGAAGAGTCCATCTCAGTCGCTCCGATCTGCGCTGCCTATGCGCAACTCCTCGGTTGCTCGACCATCCTTCTCGCTGGCGTCGATCTCGCCTATACAGATGGCAAGCGATATGCCGAGAACGTTTCGACCGAAACGGCAGAGCTCAGAGAAATTGAAGCAGAAAAAAGTGTGTCGGATCGCATCCTCTATCGAGCTGATAAGCAGGGACGCTCCGTTGCCACAGCCGTCCGATGGCTTATGGAAGCTTCGAGTCTCTCGCATTACGCTTCTAAACATCATGAAATTCAATGGATCAACACGACAGAAGGGGGACTTCCAATCTCTCACTTTGAAAACCTTCCTCTCTACCGGTCCGTCGAGCGTTTTTGCACAGTCCAAACCGACCTACGCGGTCGCATCGCACGGGAAATCGCTCTTCATCCCATGCCTAACCCTACAGGCAAGCTCACTGAACTCAAAGAGAGTCTCGATCGATTGATCGATCATTTGCAAATTCTGACGGGGGAGAAAAAAGGTTCTACAGCGCTGGCTGAAGTGGAGCTGCAAGACGAGCTGGCCACCTCGATTCTCTTTTATGATATTGAGCGGCTCTTGCCAAAAGAAAGCCGGTGGGAATTTTATCTAGACCTCGCTAGGAAGTACCAAACTCGATTGGGTTAGCTCTCGAATCAAAACCGCTTCTTTTTCTTCTCGCCTTTTGGGGATTTGTTCCATGACGTCTATTTTTTCTTGCTCTCTTGCAAACGATTGATTCTCCAATCGTTCCAATTCGTCATGCATATCCTTCAAGATCTCAGCGAATTTTTCTGGGTAGACCTTTCTTATTTTCCGACCCCAAAGAGGAGATTCGAGAAGGATAGACAATCGATCGTCAGTCTCTTTTAGAATTTGTTCTTTTACTTGATTGATTTCTTCCGCAGTAAGGGGACACATGCCGGGAAAGAGCATATTTTGAGTAGTAATTGGCAGTTTCAAATCCTCTTTGAGATTAATACGCACAGCGAGCTGCACCTCGACTACATCTCCCAGCCCTCGTTCTTCGGCGATTTTCTGAGCCAATGCATCGACTCGGTTCAACCGTTCATAGCCGATTAAAAGTTCTGAATACTGCATCAGGTCAAGATCTTCAATCAAGAGTCTTCTCTGAATGTCAATGTGCGCTGATACTTGGGTCGTTCGATCGCCACAGCGAGCATTAGCGTCACTGAGAAGTCCTAAAAGTAGCTCTTGAAATTCTCGATTTTCATTCGCAGTGACCATCATCTGATGAACTTGTAAAATGAGATCTTTCTTAGCTACGCTGTTCCTTATAAAATCTTCTGTGCTTTCCAAATTTAAGAGGTAGGGTGAGAGTTCGTCTTGGATTGCTCCTGGAAGAGCTTGAGCCAGCTCCTCACTAGATGGAAAGGGATAAAAATGGGGGTAATCTGCTTCCGGATAGGCCTCTTTAAAGAGTAAATCCCAACGTTGTAAAACTGAATGAGCGAGAAGGTTTTGTTCTAAGCGCATACGATTCTCTAAGCTTTGGACGCTGGGAGGTATGTTTCTGATATCATTTTGGGAAATATTTAAACTGCGGAGATGGGTGAGTTGATCGAATACATCGGGAATCTCTCTTAGAAGATTACCTTGTAAGTAAACGTGTTCGAGTAGGGAAAGTTCCCCGATCCAAGAAGGGATAGACCTGAGCTCATTGTTTGAGAAATTTAAATTTTTCAGATTAGTGAATTGTCGAATGCAATTAGGTAACTCACTAAAATTATTGTATTCAAAATTTAGAGTATGAAGCCTTAAAAGACGATCGAATCCCTCTGGCAGCTCAGTTAGTTCATTCCCATTCAAAGTCAAAATGTAGAGCCGCGATAGATGTTGAATAGAGTCGGGCAATTCCGTGAGGAGATTTCTCGCGAGATTTAAATGATCAATGTTGGAAAGCTCCCCAATCCAATCTGGGAGTCTGGTGAGTTCATTATTCGAAAGATCTAACGTATGTAACTGTCTAAAGTCACGTATAAATTCCGGTACTTCTTGAAGAGATGTATTTGAAAGAGAAAGATTACGCAGATGAGCGCAACTCCTTAAGGCCTCGGACAGCTGAATTCCTTCATTACCAGAAAGAAGTAAAATGTTGAGCTGTGAAAGATTTCCGATCTCATCGGGCAGACGGGCGATCTGATTCCTTATAAGATTCAAGATTCTAAGGTTCGTAAGCTCCCCAATACTATTTGGTACGGCGTTGAGATCATTATCAGTAAGTTCTAATAACTCAAGATGGATGAGTTTTCCAATGCAGGAGGGAAGGGAGGAAAGGCCTAGATGATCCAGATAAAGATTCGGATCTTTTGTTTCAAAAGATTGAAGAATTCTTTGCGCCGCCTCTTGTTTATCCCCTGTTACCGATGCATCATGGATCCATGTCTGTAGCTCGTTGCGCAGTGTTCGCAATGTCTGATTATGAACCTGTTTCGCCCTGGCCCATCGGAGAAAAATAGGAGCCGCAACTAAAGTGACCGTAGCTGCGGGTATCCCAATCAAAGTCTCTTTGCTCTGCTCAGCTTAAAAGTCACAGACGGGTTGGAGGTTTGAGAGTAATCCGCTGGCAATCGAATTCAGGGACATAATCATCCATTTTTAAAATTGTTATGATTATTATAATATAAAATTATAATAAAATGAATTTTAATATTAGTAATTTGATGAGTTTAGATAATTTCTGCGGATATTTTTTTATTGACCTACTTCTATCCCGAAAATCGAAGTCGATTCATGGATAGCAGTTATCCAGCCCTACTTGAAGAGATCGGATTAGGCCTATAGGATTCTCTGGGGATTTGAACGAACGGGCTTGTATTGTTTCTTTCGACTATTTGTAATCTCTGCGCTGGAATATATTCGATAGTTGAAAGAGGTAGAATGGGGATCATTGTTTCCTGTCTTAACAATTGTCCAGGGTTTCTTAGGAAAGGCACAGAGGTTAGATTGGAGAGCGCATCCATGGAGTCGGGTAAATTGTTTAGCCTGTTGCGGCTAAGATCTAAATAAACTAATTGTGTGAGCTGGCCGAACGTGTCTGGTAGACTTGTCAGCACATTATTGGATAGATCGAATTCACGCAATTCTGTGAGCCGACTGATGCAGTCTGGTATTTGTTCGAGGTTATTAGAGGCGAGATTTAGTTGAGTTAATTGTGTGAGCCGACTGATGCAGTCTGGTATTTGTTCGAGGTTATTAGAGGCGAGATTTAGTTGAGTTAATTGTGTGAGCTGGCTCATTGAGTCTGGTAGGTTTCCAATTGAGTTATTGTTTAATCCCAGATAAGTTAATTGGGTGAGCTCGCTAATCCAATCCGGTATCGCATGTAGTGCGTTATTGGAAAAATCGCATTGAATCAATTGTTTGATCTTTCTAAGACAGGGGGGAAGCGAAGTAAGACCCAGGTTGGCTAAATCAAGGCTCCTTCGGTTTTCCCGAATCATTTCTAATATTTTTTCTTTTGCTGCACGTTTTAGGCCTTGTACGTCGGGATCGCGAACCCATTGGTTGAGCTCTGTTTCTATCGTTTTATACAGCGCTACGTGAGTTAAATGGGATTGGTTTTGAGCCATCAAGTTAAATACCGGGCTAGCGGCTAGCATGGCGGCGTTGGAAACTGGATCTTGCATTTCGTGATCAAGTTCCGAAGAATTAAATGTTTGAGAGCTGGAAAGGCGGTTTATTTCTGATGCCATGTTTTTCTTTGTTTTTCTGTTTAATTATAAAATAAGGATGAATAAAAATCATTATTAATAGGTTATTGGGATGTTTCTGACAATTGTAAATGCTAATCCCTAAATCGGTGCTATTTTGGGGATTAGATAGGATAGTCCAAGAAGAGTGTCAGTTAGGATTCAGGATCAACTCTCTTTTTCTTCATTTGAGAGGTTCGGAGAGTTCGGCTCTAAAGCTTCCTCTAGACAAGGACTGGGTGGGCTTCCTATGTTTGTGAGTATCGACTGGTAATATTTCTGCATTAACCTGTGTAATTCCTCAGAACAGTTTCGTCCATACCAGGAGAGCTCTGGAAGCGCTGCCATTTCAGGAGGAATCGGAGGCATCGGCATATCTTCTAGAATGAGCGTTCTAAGGGATTGAAGATGTTTAATAGCGGGAGGGATCTCAGTCAGGGGATTTCTGCTTAAATCCAAATAAATAATGGATCGGATTGAAAAGAGATGAGGGGGTATTTTTTTGAATTCATTGCCAGCTAGATTGATTCCTCTCAGTTTCTTCCAGAAACTCACTGTTCCAGGCAATTGGGTAAGACGGTTGTTCGAAACTTCTAAATTCTCCAGCTGATCCAAATATCCAATTTCGACAGGAAGGTGAGTCAGGGAATTATCGTTTAGCCACAAGAAATTCAAGTGGGTAAAAAACCGAATTGCATGCGGTACAGAAGTGAGTTGAAGTCCATTCAAAAGTAAGCAATTAGTTTTTATTCTATAATTTTCGAGCAGCTTCTTTTTAGCCTGTTCCTTATTCCCGGATACTAATGGGTCTTGGCACCATTCATTGAGTTCTTGTTCTAGTTGAAGCTGATCTCTTTGCTCTTTGGAAACGGAGACAATAGCATTAAAAGCGGGTTCTACTGCCGAGCGCAAAGAATCAATTGAACTATCGAAAAAATGCTGGACGGTAGTGATTAGAGAATGGTTGCTATTCGAAACAGATGAGATACCAGACATAAGTAGGTCCTTATTTTCTGATATATTAATTTAATCTTAATATATAAGCAATTAAAACTCAATAAACCATTTCTATTTCAAAGTCATTCTTCTGAAGCGCTCAGACTATACACGTGAAGTTTATTGCTCAGGGTACAGGTAGCCACCCATAGAGATCTTCAGAGAATGTCTCTTAAGCAATTTGCGTTGGGGGCCTGGGGGTATACAAGACTTCGAAAAGAGCTTCGCTTCGGCCTCTAATTCTAAGGTCTATGCCTCTATCTGATAGGTAGAGTTGGGCTTGGGCCGCTCTCTCTACGTTATTTAGATTTTCGTAAGGAATCAAAGTATGGGCTCTTAACTGTTCCCCAGGATTGCCACTTAGATCCACATACAATAGAGTAGAGAGGGCATCCAAAGATTCAGGTAAAGTCTGGAGCTGATTATCCTTTAATCTTAATTCTCTTAAGTTTGTGAGCTGACCGAGCGATTCGGGCACGCTGACAAGCGCATTGCGAGAGACCCACAACTCAGTTAATTCTTTAAAATTGCCGATCCAATCAGGTAGAAGGGTAAAGCGATTGTGGGAGAGATGCAAGTACCTCAGTTGGGTAAGCAGAGAAAGAGACCTGGGAAGATTCTCGATTTCTGTTTCGTTAAGATCCAATGAGATTAAATTGTTGAGTTTGCCGATCCATTTCGGTACGTGTCTAAGGGGATTTTTTCCAAGATTCAAATGAGTTAAGTGGGTGAAATTACGAAGTGAAGAGGGTAAAGAAGTAAGAGAATGAGAAGATAAATCGAGCTGACTTTTTTGTTTATTAAAGACCTCTATTATTTTTTCTTTTGCCTCAGTTTTAAGACCCCTTACGGTAGGGTTTTTACACCAGGTGTCGAGTTCTTTTTCTAATGCAATGTAGTTAAAGACCTTACGTGAATAAGGCTTTTTAGATGCGGTTGAATGGAATGCCGAGTTGGTTACTTTAGAGACTCGATCTTCTCCGTCTCTCGGACCGCCGACAGGATGGAAAATAGGTGTAGAGTCGAAAATGGGTCTGGTTCCGGACATAGATAAACTGTTTATTTACGTTTTTTTTATGGCAATTATAACATTTATGTCGATTTATTATATAACAATATAATGTTGGGACTATTCTTCTGAAGCGCTTAGACCATACTCGTGAAGTTTATTGTGTAAGGTCCGAACGCTAATTCCTAAAATCAATGCTATTTTGGGATTAGGTAGGATAGATTCTGAAGGGTGTCATTTAGAATCAAGCTCTGCTAATGGGATAGTTTGAAGATCCAGCTGTAGAATTTCTCGTGTTTTTTCCTCAATCAGTTCCTGTTTTGCTTGTTCGAGGTTTTTTTGGATTTTTTCCGCTTTGAGTAGTTTTTCGGTTTCGCTTAATTCGGGATTTTCAAGCAAATTAGCTAGCTGATTCTGGAATAAATCCACTAGTTTTTCGATTTTAACGGCATGCTTTTCTTCCATTCGCTTTATCCAGATAGGAGAGGAAAGGAGAAGGTTGACCGGATTTTTAGACCGTATTCGTTTTCCGATCCGGTCGATTTCTTCATTGGTGAAGCCCTCTTTTCCTTCAAAGGTCATTTCCGTCGTGGTAATAGGCAAATTTAAAGGACCTTTTAAATGAATCCTAAATGCTAATTGAGGTTCCACTTCATCAAGCTCTTCAAAGTCGTTCGGTTTAAATTTCCAATTTGCAAGAGCTTTGCTGACCTGGTCGACTCTGTTTAGCCTGATCAGTCCAATGAGGAGCTGAGCGAGTTGAGCATCATCGAGATTTTCTGTAAGCATGATTCTTTGGATTTCGATATTGGCTGCGACCATGGTAGTCCGATCGCAACAGGTCTCGAGAGCTTCAAATAAAAGGCCGGGGAGGAGGTCTCTAAATCTTTCATTTAGCCGTGTAGCCTGAAGCATTCGCTCGACTTGAAGGACCAACTCTTTTTGAGCGAGCCCATTTTCCTGAAAATCAGCCGATTCTGTCAATCGATCTAAATAACACTTGAGAAGGTCTTTTAATTCCGAAGAAATAACACCGGTTTCAAATACCCGTTTTCGGTCATTATATAATTGTCGATGTTGCTCTCGAGGGTAAAATTGCAGCAGTAGTTGTTCCCATAGATCAAAGATTGTGATTTGACGGCCAAAGAGGAAAATATTTGCTCGACGAAGAAGATTTCCAATTGAAGCTGAGAATTTCAGAAAAGGATTGCCAGTGAGGGATAGACTTTTTAGATTCTTCAAATTGTCGATTTTATGAGGAAGCTCTGTAAGTTCATTATTAAAAAGTTCGAGACGTGTGAGATGGGTGAGGTTGCAAATTTCATTTGGAAGTCCCTGGAGTTGATTGTCATGAAGGGTAATCGTTTTTAGCTTAGCCAAGTTGCCGATTTCGGCAGGAACTTGTATGAGCCGATTGCAAGAGAGGTCTAGACTCGTTAGGTGGGTGAGTTTGCCAATCTCAGTAGGAAGCTGCATGAGTTGGTTATTACAGAGAATAAGATCTGTTAAATTGGAGAGAAGACCGATTTCAGCTGGAAGCTCAGCCAGCTGATTGCCCGAGAGGTCTAGGCAAGTTAGCTGGGTAAATTTGCCGAGGCAGCAGGGGAGCGAAGATAACTGAAGTCCTGATAGATTTAATTCCTTATCTCCTCTTTTAAAGGCATCCAATATTCTCTTTTTGGCTTTTTCCTTTTCGCCGGTAGTTTGTGAATGATTGCACCAGTTAGTTAGGTCTTTTTCCAATAGCGAGACTTGAGTAAAGCGGCCATCGGAGGGTTTAACAAAGGCTGTTAGAATGGGGAGCGCTACAGATTTGACGAGAGCGGATGTGGAGCTATTCTCGACCCAATCGAGTGCCGATTCGAAAAGAGTTTCAATAGACGTTCTTCCGTCGGATATAAATGATATAAAAGACATGATTGCCGCTATTATTTTAAATAAATTTTATCACAATTTTATTAAAAATAATATTTTAATAAGAATAATGGGATTGATCTTCAGATTTCTAATCAAAATAATAGGATTGTTGATTATTGGGACTATTCTTCAGATGCACTTAGTCCATACTCATGGAGCTTATTGCGTAAGGTCCGAACGCTAATTCCTAAAATAGAGGCGGTTTTAGTCCGATTTTGGGATTGGGTTTCGAGCGTATCGAGGATGTGGCGTTTCTCAAGTTCATGCAGAGTCATACCGGGAGAGAGTTTGGCCGGCGTCGAGGGCTTGGTGTCGAGATAAAGGTGGGTTGCATCGATGGTCGGGTCGAAGTCGAGAACGACAGTCCTCTCGATGATGTTGGCGAGCTCTCGCACATTGCCAGGCCAGTGATAGGCAAGGAGTTTATCGGCGGCCGATTTTGTGAGGGTTTTCAGCGGTTTGTGATTTTCGGCGCAGAACTTGCGGAGGAAATGGTGGGCGAGGGGAAGGATGTCCTCGGCGCGAGAGCGGAGTGGGGGGAGATGAATGGGGACGACGTTGAGGCGGTAGTAGAGATCTTCTCGGAAAACTTTTGCTTCAATCGCTTCCAACATGTTGCGGTTGGAAGTTGCTAGAAATCGGATGTTCACTTTGACGCTACGGGTTCCTCCAACTCGCTCGAATTCCTGCTCTTGAACTGCGCGGAGCAATTTCGCTTGGAGAACGAGAGGAATTTCGGTTACTTCATCAAGGAGAAGTGTTCCTTGATGCGCCAACTCAAAGCGGCCGGTTTTTCGCGTATGGGCGCCTGTGAAAGCCCCTTTTTCATGACCAAAAAATTCCGATTCGACGAGTGATTCGGGAATAGCCGCGCAGTTGACGCGGATGAAAGGATGGGCAGCGCGTTGCGAGAGGCGATGGACTGCGGCGGCGATCACTTCCTTACCGGTACCCGATTCGCCAGTGATGAAGATAGAGGCGTTGGAAGTGGCGATTTTCTCGAGGTCAGCGAGAATTTTTTTTATCGAGGGACTCGTGGCGATGAGGTCGGGACATTTTGAGCCGATCTGTTCTTCTCGAAGAAAGCGATTTTCTTTTAAAAGACGCACATGTTCTTCCGCCTTTTCAAGGGCAGCTTCCAGCGCTTCGGGGGAAAAGGGTTTGATGAGGAAGTTAAAAGCGCCGAGACGCATCGCTTCAACAGCTGTTTCAATGCTGCCGAAGGCTGTTGCGAGGATGACGATCGTTTGAGGCGAGTGAGCCTTCGCAGCTTTTAGAACGTCGAGGCCGGTTGCGTGAGGCATCATGAGGTCGGTGATGATCAGTTCAAACGGTTCTGCTTGCAACTTTTGGATGGCTTCTCGGCCGTCAGATGCGAGCGTCACCTCTTTGCCAAGCCGCTTGAGCGTTTCCGCAATGAAATTGCGCATCAGAGGCTCATCATCGGCAATGAGAATTTTATCCAGCATGGGTTACCTTTTTAGCGGAAGGGTGAGGGTGAAGGTAGAGCCGCGGTTTGGGAGCGAGCGGACATCGATCGCGCCTCCGAGGGCTTGGATGATTTTTTGCGCTTCGACGAGTCCAAAGCCATTCCCATTGCTTTTCGTCGTAAAGAAAGGGGAGAAAAGCAAGCGAACTTGCTCTTCTTTAATGCCGATCCCCGTATCAGCGACAGAGATTTGGCAACTTGCATCAGATTTGAGGAGGGAGACAGTGAGCGTGCCGCCGTTCGGCATGGCTTGTAGCGCGTTGAATAGGAGGTTCAGAAGCGCTGCTTTCAAAGCTTCTGGATCAAAAGGAGCTAAAAGCGGCTCTAGGGGAATATTGAGGAGGAGCTCAACATCAGGAGGAAATGCCGGATCGATTTTGATGAATTTTCCAACCTGTTTTAAAAACTGAGCTAAATCGAGCGTCTGCGTTACGACTTGGACCGGGCGAGCATATTCGAGGACATTGGTGACTAGTTTTTCCAAAGATTTTGTCCCTTCGATCACTTGGGCTGCCATCTCTTGCAGATTTTTTTGGCTCGCAAGATCTCGATAAAGGAGAGAAGCAAACCCGCGAATGCCGCCGAGTGGATTGCGAATTTCATGGGCCACTTTAGCCGCCATTTCGCCCAGCTCTCTCATCCGGTCACCCCGCGCAGCGACTTGCTGGAGCTTTTGCCGCTCCGTGATATCGCGGAGTAAAAGGATCAGACCCTGTTGATTTTTAGGCCCTTCATAGAGAAATGAAGAGGAGATTTCGAGTTCGCGCCCAAGCTCTGGAAAAGTTTTATACAGAAGCTTCTGTGAGATCCCGTAGCGGAGCGCCTCTCGCATGGAAAACCCAAAATTTTCATCCGGAAAAATTTCCCAAAATTTACGGAACAGCAGTTCTTTCTTCTGAAGTATTTTTTGAGCCGCCTCATTTGCGACGATGATCGTCCCTTGCAAATCAATGAATAAAATCGCCTCCGAAATTTTCTGTAAGAGGTTGTTCATGAAGGAGGTGACTCGCCCCAGTTGTTCCACTTTAACCGTGAGTTCCCCGTTGACACGTTCAAAGCGCTCCTGTAACTTTGCATAAGCGATTTTAAGGCGAGCCGCTTCTTCAGAGCAAAGCTGTACGGCTTGCGACAGATAGGCGGCGCCTTCGGATAAATTTTGGCTCTGCAGAGCGCGCTCGGCGATTCTGTGGAGCTCAGGGAGTTTGCTATCGGACATGGGTGACCTAATCCGGACTATACAAATTTGTCTATTATTATGCTTTCTAGCTTCTTGTTCTGGGCTGCAAAGATCAGAACAAGAGAAGGTTCGGCGTCAAAATGCCAAGGCAGAATACATTTACCGGAGCCAAGCGGACGTCTTTTATCCGATTGCTACCCCCGAACATGCCCCCCGATCTCCCTATCCTTGGGAAACCGAAGCTCACCTTCCTAAAATCACCAAAGAATTCTTTCGCTGTAAGGGGAGTCCATTAAACCCGCCACTCGTCGATACCATCGACCCTGAAAAGCCCCTGCCCATCACCGATTGCGAGGGATGTACAAAGCATGGGCTCCCGCTCATCCATGGCAAAGAAAACGTCTATCCTGTCCTCGTTGAAATCCTCAATTACCTGCAGCAAAAAACAGGTCGTCGCGTCATCATCACCTGTGGCCATCGCTGTCCCGATCACAATATTTACGCTGATCAAACCCGCGATAACCGCACCTCCAAGCATCAGCTCGGCGCTGAGGTCGATTTCTATATCCAAGGAATGGAAGATCAGCCGCTCGAAGTCGTCGGCCTACTCATGCAATACTACCAAGATCATCCCGTCTTTAAAAATCTCAAAGATTGGACCACCTTTCAGCGCTACGATAAGCCCGACTCTCATGTAGAAACACAGCCTTGGCTCAATAAAGAAATTTACATCAAACTCTTCCTCAAACACGAAGGGCGGGACGCTGACAATCGCCACCCTTATCCCTATCTCTCTCTCCAAGTCCGCTTCGACCGAGACAAAAAGGAAAAGGTTCTCTTTAACTATGAAAAAGCGACGAGAGGTTATCTGCGAAACTGAGCAACGAGAGATCCGTTTTGGGTATATCGATTCTCTTCGAGCCCTAGCTGCTCTTCTCGTCTTCTTTACGCATGCAATTAGCTCCTATCTAGAAAAACATCCCCATCTCTTTTCCTGGACTCATAAGATCCATTTTTATCCTGGTTTATTAGGCATTGTCTTGTTTTTTCAGATCAGTGGATTTGTTGTTCCCTTTAGCTTTAAGGGAAGCGCCCAACAATTTCTCATCCGCCGTTTTTTTCGCTTATTTCCTTTATTTTGGATCAATTTGCCGATCTACGTGCTTCTTCGGTGCTTTGTCTATGGGTTTGAGACACCCGCGCCTCTAGATTTCTTTGCCTGGTTTTCGATGGCGCCTACACTTTTTGGAAAAACTGCGATAGGGCATTGGACCCTTGAGCTGGAACTTTTATTTTATGCCCTTTGTCTAATCGCTTTTCTCTTCCGCAAGATCCATACACCCTCTTTTTTATCTTCGATCGTATGCACCAGTTTTGCCCTGGCTTTGATCCCTACCACGAGCTTTTCCCGTTTTATTTTTCTCTACCTAGCTCTGATGTTTTGGGGAGCTTTGTGGAGAAAAAAAGAGGATCTAATCCCACCCTTCTCTCGCCTCATTCTCTACGGATTTCCTCTCCTACTCGGCTGTCTAATACCAGTCATCTCCCTTTTCTCCCCCCTTCGCCCTCCTGAGACTCTTTTCACCATAGCCGCTGCAATCATTCTCTTTATTCTTGGCACAACTGTTTTTCGCCTGGAATTTCCCTGGTTGCGCTATCTCGGTAAAATCAGTTATTCCCTCTTCCTCTTTCATGTGCCCTGTATCATGATCTTCGACGCTATATCACTCTTTCCCTCAGTTCCTTACTACCTAAAAGACCCTCCCTTTTGGCCCTATCTTTCGATCCTGACGATCACCGTCCTTCTCGTCTCTTCTTTTACCTATCGTTTTATAGAAGTCCCCTCTCTAGCATTAGCGAGGAAATTGGAATCCTCTTTTGCGTTTAAAAGAGCAATTGATTAGAATGTGTTACCTTTTCTTATGCCGGTGTGGCGAAATTGGTAGACGCGGTAGACTCAAAATCTACTTCTAGCAATAGAGTGCTGGTTCGAGTCCGGTCACCGGCAAAAATAGGCTTCCCTTTGGGAAGCCTTTTTTATTTTTGCCGGTGAAGCAGGCCAACAGTTTGGCCTGCGTCCGGACTCGAAGTGAAAGTCGATGTTTTGCCGGAGGCAAAACCGACTGAACCGGCTTTCGTGCGC
>JBEHXF010000006.1:0-55878 GCA_048498835.1 Chlamydiota bacterium
GGATGATGATGCCGGTGACGCGCGGATCGGGTTGCAATTCTCTGCGCCCTTGTTCTGGCAGCTCCCTATGTACATAGCATGGTTCAAACAGGCGTTGAAGTGGGTCCTGAAGAGGATACCGATGTTCAAGTTTGGGTAGGTCCAGGCTGGTATTATGGTTACTGGTTCGATTCCGAGTATGAATACAACGACTGGCATGATCACCACTATTATAATGGGCAGTGGAATCATACAGGCAATCACGGTCAGTGGAACCACGGCCAGTGGAATCATGGTCAGGGGAATCATGGCAACGGTCCTCACGGCGGTGGAGGGCCAGGTGGTGGTGGCGGGGCTCCTGGCGGAGGACCTCATGGTGGAGGCCCTGGCGGCGGTGCCCAAGAGCATCAAGGTGGCGGCCGCAGTGGCGGCGGCGGCCATGGCCGTTAAGTGCGGTAGGTAACGGTTGTTCTTGAGCTAAACTTTTTAGGCGTATGGGGCGCCGGTTTATGGATTCTTTCCTGGGCAACTTTTGCGATGTTTTTATCTAAGTTTGTCGGTTCGTTTTCCCATTTGATTTCTTCAATAACCTTTAAAGTTACTGGATAAGTGGGAGTCGGGCTTTGCAATGCAGTCATATAGATCTCTTTTTAGGTTTGATGCCTAAGAGATTAACATGCGTTGCTTATTTTTTTACAGGGACCAAACTGCTGAGTAGCTTTTGTTTGTCTACTTTCATCACCCACATCTCATGATCTTGCCGTCCATAGGCAATCCATAAATGTTCGCCCCGGGCGATGAGGCCGCAGGGGAAGACAGCTTGAACTGGTTTCCAGTAATAGGGGTGATTTTCTCCTGAATAAAAACCTTTTGCGACAATGGGTTCTGGACTGATTTGCTTGAGCTCGAAAGGGGGATTGGAGGAGAAGGTATAGGCCCCCATAAAATAGTGAGACATTTTTTCGCCGTTGGATTGGAGCGATTCCATGTCGATCCACGAGTGAAAAATGGAAAGGTATTGATCGTCGATTTTGATAGCGGGTGTTCCGCCAGAGAGGCGTCCCCATCGCCAATCGATGTCAGCTTGCGTAATTGCGACCGTTTCACAAGAACCGGTGCCCAGATAGGGTTGGAAGATGAGGTGGGGATTGAGGCTATAGGCGAGGATCAGGTAGCCGTTGTAATCAAAAGGGACCCAGTTTTTTTCGCGCAGATTCGGAGTTTCTCCTTGGAATTGGGTGAGGGCATCTCGATTGATGGCATGAAACTCGTTTCCATCGTGAATGAGCTCGGCGACTTGAACGCGAAATCCTTTCTTGCTGACCTTAGCATCTAGACAGTCGCTATAAACGATGTAGAGTCTGCGGCCGATTTGGATCAGACGCCCATCTTCAGCTCTGCAAGGGACGGAGGAATGGGGATCTCGAAGCGTGAGTAGTTGCGGAGGGGAGATCGGGTCAAATTCTTGATTGAGCCAAACGAGCCCAATTTCTGAATTGAATGTCTTTTTATTTCCAGGAAGGATTCTGAAACTCATCAGAATATTCCCCTCGACTTCGATGAAAGATGGGTTAAAGGCAAAAGGGTAATCGGAAATCGTGATTCGCTTCGTTTCTAGGACAAAATTTTGTGGATTTGCCTCTAAGTCGACGAGTGAATCAGCATAGAGGGATAGACCTGCGAACAAACAAAAAAATCGAACGATCATGTTTGCTATCTTACTTATTTGGTTCAACGGGAACAAGACTTTCTAGTAATTTTTTCACATCGATTTTGACGAGCCAAACTTCGTGATCTTGGCGGCCATAGGAGACCCAGGCCGTGTCTCCGAGAAGAACGAAACCGCAGGGGAAGACGACTCGTTGGGGTTTCCATGTTTTGCAGGCGGGGCCGTGATAGAATCGCTTGCCAACGATTGGTTCGGGACTGATCGCTTGAATTTCAAAAGGCGGCTCAGATGAAAAGGTATAAGCACCCATGAAATAATGGAGAATGGTTTTTCCATCTGAATGAACCGTGGGGAGATTTTTTGAGGAGTGGAAGAAAGCGAGGTATTGATCGCCTATTTTCAGAGCTGGCGTGCCGCCACGCAGCGCGCCCCAGTCCCATTTCATTTTTGCTTCAGAAGTAGAAAAGGATTCGCAAAATTCAGTGCCGAGCATGGGGCGGAAAATTTTATGCGGATTGATGCTGTAGGCGAGCATGAGTTGATCGCGGTAGGAAAAAGGGACCCAGTTTTTCTCATTTCGCGTAGGAGACTCACCTTCAAAGTTCATGAAGATATCGGATTTTTCCACATAGAAAGATTGGCCGTCAGAGAGGATTTCAGCAACGAGCATCCGACGGATTTCCCGATTGATGATCGTTTTGAGGTGATTGTTGTAGACGATGTAGAGGCGATGATTGAAGGAGATGAGGCGAGGATCTTGCCGTTTCGCGTGACAGTAAGCATCAGTAAAGGGAATGTCGAGGATTTGTCCAGGCCCTATTTGATTGCCATTTTCGTCTAAGCGAACCAGGCCGATTTGTCCCGCGGAACCGTTGGGACTATAGATACGGAAGCTGAGTAGAAGAGAGCCGTCCCATTCAATGATAGAGGGATTGAAAATGTCTGGAAAGCCAGGCACCTCAATTCGTTTGGTTTCTAGGACAAAATCTTGGACCATATCCTCCAGATCGAACAGTTTTGGACCATAGATGAGAGAATCGGGAATTTCGGGTCCTTCTGATATTTCTGTCTCCTCTTCGGTCTCTTCATCGAAATAATCCTTCACACTTTCCCCATAGATTGATGAGGAAAAAACAGAGAGAGCAACTGTGAGAATGAGACCTAAATTCTTCATTGCATTCCACTCCTTGGAAGTTGAGTAAATTTAAATGGCGCTGATGGCCATAAATCAAAAGGAAACGATTCATAGAGTTTCTGCAAATCGCAGACAAAGGGAGATTCTCCGCCCATTTCTAAAGCTTCTTCAATCGACGTCGCATAGCGGAAATTGGGACGGCCTGTTCCGGAGTAATAGTCTTGGTATTTAAACATCGGTTCCCGCTCCGTAAAGCGGAGATAACGGGCTGGAATCCCATAGGCTTCAGCGAGAATGACTCCATGGAGAGAACCAGAAATGACGAACTTGCTATCGAGAATTTTCTCAACCACTTCATACCATGGATCTGTCGGGTAGATCACATTGGGATATTCTGTCTTGGGGAAGAGAGCAGTCTCTTTGTAATGGGGGATGATGATGTATTCGTAAGTGGGACTTACCTTTGGACGAAATTCGGGAAAGAGGTACGGGAAAAGAAGGGCGGGATCGCCATAAACTTCAGGACAGTCGATTTTGAAGTTTTCTTGCAAAAACTGCCTCGTAAGAGGACCTCGAACGGCGCGAACGTCGAGATGGGTAAATTCGTAGTATTTTTTCTGGAGCGTTTTTCCATTGATCCCCGAACCCCAAATCACATCCCCGTCATAGGCGAAGTAAAAGATTGATCCGAGCGCGAGGAGTTTTTGCTCGCGCGATTTCGGCTTTTTTCGGTAATAGCGAACCGGAGAATCGACGATACGCTCCACAATTTTTAAAGAGAGATAATCGCCGAAATTGATCGTTGGATCCTCTCCCCACCAAAATAAAGGAAGCCCTTCTTCCAATTGAATCATGGAATAACTAGAGAGAGGAATGAGGGAGATAAGGAGGAAGAGAAGGTGCTTGTAATGTAAAGATTTCATAAATCTAGTTATAGATTTTTCTCGATTTTGGGTTAAGCAAATTATTTAAGAAACTGTAAAGATCTTGCGTTTAAAATTTTTCCTATCATCTGGCTTTTTACGGAAGAAATTAATAATGAGGCGATTACTCTACAGGATAGGAAGAAAAAAAAACAATCGCGAACCTGCAATGCAATTTGCGTTAAAAAAAAATTTTAGACAGAATTGGACCTGGGTTTTCACGAATAGAAGGAGACTAAACCTATGTTTCATCAGTATGAATATTCTAAGTACATTGTCTTGCTGGGAAGGGTGCTCTTTTCCGCGATCTTTATTTTGGCCTCGCTT
This sequence comes from Chlamydiota bacterium, assembly GCA_048498835.1. Taxonomy (GTDB): domain Bacteria; phylum Chlamydiota; class Chlamydiia; order Chlamydiales; family SM23-39; genus CAITMJ01. The sequence continues at coordinate 4,034 of JBEHXF010000006.1, forward strand.
GGTCACTTCTCTGCTGATACGATTGCTTTTGCCGCAAATCGCGGTGTTCCGATGGCCAATGTTTTGGTGCCTCTATCTGGATTGCTTGCTTTGCTAGGAGGACTCAGCATTCTTCTCGGTTATCGCGCTCGCATCGGTGCTTGGCTTCTCGTTCTCTTTTTGATTCCTGTCACGTTTAAAATGCATAATTTTTGGGATATTCCCGATGCAAAAGCGGCGATGATCGAACAGATCATGTTTTTGAAAAACATGTCTATGCTCGGCGGCGCATTTTTAATCACCTATTTTGGATCGGGCCCACTCAGTTTACGATAAAAATGGGCGAGAGGGTTGAGCGTTTTCGCTCAACCCTGCTAAAGTAAAGAGATGAACATTCCCTTTCATTGCGATCAACTCTGCTGGATGGTTAAACTCACTTCGATTCGGGGCGAGTTTCTAAATCCAATTTTTCTCTTTCTCAATTACTTCGATACGATTTATTTCAGTCTTTTTGTCATTCCGTTTCTCGCTATCGCTATCTCTTATCGTTGGGGACTTCGCATTTTCTATTTGATAGCTGTAAATTCTATGATCAATGGGTGGATGAAGTTTTTATTTGGTTGGCCGCGCCCCTGCACCGATATGCCGGAGATTGGTTTGCTGCTTCCTAAAAGCTTTGGCTTTCCGAGTGGCGGAGCTCAAACGGCTTTTTTACTCGGAGCTGTATTGATTTACTACTGGCGGACAAGAACCGCCTGGGTGGTTGGGATTGCTTACATTTTAACGATTAGTTTTTCTCGCCTCTACTTAGCCGTTCATTATCCTGTCGATATTTTAGGGGGATGGTTTTTTGCTTCGATCCTATTTTTTCTTTTCATTAAAACGCGTGATCGTATCGAGGCTTCTTTGCGAGGCAAGGGGGCGCTGGCTGTAGTTTTGATTGCAATCGGGTTACCTCTCTTGCTTGCAGGCTTGGCGAAAGAACACAAGCTGCAATGTGAGATGATCGCTGTGAGCGCCATTGCAATGAGCGCCTATCTCTCGATTCACTTTCAGCTCACTCTTCCCGATCCGAAGAGTCGCCAAGAGATTCTCCTGAGGGGAGTTTACATCTTCTTGACGGTAGCTTTTCTCGTTTTCTGTACGCATTGGCTTCTTTGTCACATTACGCTTGCTGTAGCGATTTGGTTTAGTCTTTTGGCAAGTCCCATCTTTCGAGCGATGACAAAGAAATGATTGATGCTTGCTCAAAAAACTAAACGGGATTAAGGTCTTCACTCCTTGTAAACAAATAGGAGTGAAAGATGAGAAAAAATCTTCTGATAACTTTCATCGCAGCTGCTTGTTTTGTGAACGCAAAACAAGACCCATCGCAACTCCAAGAACGAGTGGAACAATCGACCGAAAAGAAAGTATCGGGCGAATACGGCGCAAAAAATCCAGTTGATCGGGTTTGCGCTTCGAACTATGGCTTTTATGTAACCGCTGACTTTCTCTGGTGGAGAGCCGAAAACCAGGGCTTTACTTATGCAATGAGTTTACCTAACAGCCTGTTTAATCATGCGGCAAAATACTTGCGACTCGATCCTAATTGGGATCCTGGCTTCCGACTGGGAACGGGTTGGAATTCCCACTACGATCATTGGGATCTAGGTCTTGTGTGGACGTGGTATTATAACCATGCAAAAGAAGAACATAATCAAAATGTGCCAACCGGTTCGGCCGGCGGTTTTTATCCACTCTTCCCAGTTGCCGCTTTGATGGATGGGGAAGGGGGAAATAGCTATCGAATTGCAAAGGCTCATTATCGACTTACGCACAATGCGATCGATCTGGAATTAGGGCGGTCTCACTTCATGACAAGAGCACTTTCGTTTCGTCCGCATTGGGGGATTCGAGGAGCTTGGCTCTATCAGAAGTTCAACGATCGGTTTTTAAATCCTCCTACCTTGCCAATGGGAATTACGTCCCAGTCGCTTAAATTAGAAGCGCATAATGATTACTGGGGGGTAGGACCTCGGGCGGGCTCAGGTGCAACTTGGCATTTGGGAAAAGGCTTTAGCATTGAGGGGCAAATCGCCGCCGCTTTGCTTTACGGAAATACCGATACGAAGTTCAAATCGGAAATTTTTGCAACACCGACAAGTACAGGTTATGTGGTTGATCAGTACTATCGAGATAGTTTTTCTCAGTTAGTGCCTACCTTGCAGATGGCTTTAGGCCTCGAATGGGGAATGTGCTCTAAATGTGAGAGATATTTTTATAGTGTAAGTGCGCTTTGGGAAACGAATTACTGGTGGAATCAGTTCAATGTACCAGTAGCCTTCTCGAATACGCTTTTGACTGCGCCGCTTCCAAATGTCGGCAACCAAGCCGTATCAATGGAAGGTCTGACAGTCAATGCTCGTTTAGACTTCTAAAAAAGAGGGGGCTATGCCCCCTTTTCTCGCTAGTTCAGCAAGGCAGCTTTGATCCGATTGATCTGGGGAACAGAAAAAGAGAAGGGACTTTCATCATTTATCGCGATACACTGAGCAAAAGAACCAAGAATCATGTTTTTTTCATCCAAGTTAGCATAAGCGCAAGCGAATTCGGCTTCGTCAACCATTAAAGCGGTGCGGGTATCGGGTTTTAAAATCAGTTGGGCAAGCCATTTATTCTCATAAGGTAATATAGGTCTTGCAGTAATCACCCATGTTTTCCTCACTTTACTTCCTGGGCGATGAAGGAGTTTATTTTGGTTTTTAAGTAGTTCAATTAGCTCTTTTGCCTTTTCCTTTGTGATACACTCAAAATCGCAAGCTTCCAAGCCATTTATATGAGTTTGTTCAAACCAGATTCTGACTCTGCTTTTCTGGAGTTGATAGAATCGTTTTGCTGTTTCTAGTGGAACTTGTGCGTGGTCAAAATGGAGCACATTATAGCAGTCTATTCCGATTGGAAAGTGGATATTCATCTGTTTTATAAAAATTGGAAGAATTGTAGTTCGGAGGGAAAGTTTTTGTAAAGGCAATCGCTGTTGTAGACAACAAGAGAGTTATGGTGTAAAAACGTTTTTTGATTCAGCGAAGTGATTCTCGCTTATTTTTAGGACAGTGTGATGAATAGAAAGATCAAAATTGGCCTGCTTGTCTTGCTTTTTGTCGTTTTGGCGTTTGGCGCGACTCTCCTTTTGCAGGGGATCAATGTTGAAGTATTGAATCCGAAAGGATGGGTAGGAGCGAAGCAAAGAGATCTTTTAGTCTGGTCGACCTACTTAATGTTGCTGATCGTCATTCCTGTGTTTGTTCTCACTCTTTACATTGTCACCAAATATAAAAAGGGGCGAGGGACGAAGTATGAGCCAAATTGGGATTACAGTTTGCTCGCTGAGTCGCTCTGGTGGGGACTCCCTTTTGTGATTGTGACGATTTTGTCTGTTTGGACCTGGACGAGCAGTCATCAACTCGATCCTTTTAAGCCTTTGAGCAAAGAGGTTTCGAATGTGAAGCCGATACGCATTCAGGTCGTAGCGCTGCAATGGAAGTGGCTTTTCATCTATCCCGAAGAGAAGATCGCCGTAGTCAATTTCGTCCAATTTCCCGAGAAGACTCCTGTGAATTTTGAGATCACCTCTGATGCTCCCATGAATTCCTTCTGGATTCCACAGTTGGGAGGGCAGGTTTATGCGATGTCAGGTATGACGAGCAAGCTCCACTTAATCGCAGATGAGACGGGAAATTATGCTGGATCGTCGGCCAATATCAGCGGCGATGGGTTTGCGGGGATGACTTTTGTGGCTAAATCGAGCACTGAAGCCGATTTTGAGGCATGGGTTGCTGAGGCAAGGCAGTCTCCCACTGTTTTGACTGAGGCAGAGTACAGCAAATTACTTGTGCCGAGTAAGTACAATCGGGTGGCTTACTATACGCTCGGGAATGAAAATCTATTTGAACACATTGTGATGAAATACATGGCGCCTATGCCGGGAAAAATGGAAGGTGGTCCAATTCATGATTAATCAACCTTCAAATCTGCAAAAATTGATTTTTGGAAGGCTTACTTGGGATGCCTTTATTCACGACCCGATCGAGATGACTGCCGATTTTTCGATGTTTTTCGCAGCCATCTTGGTGATCGCTCTATTGACCTACTACAAACGCTGGACCTGGCTTTGGAAGGAGTGGCTCACATCCCTTGATCCGAAGCGGATTGGGGTGATGTATCTGACGGTGGCGGCTATCATGCTGTTCAAAGGAATCGTCGATGCAGGGATGATGCGCCTTCAACAGGCACTTTCAGTGGGCGATTCATTTGGTTATTTGACTGAGAGCCATTTCCAACAGATATTCACAGCGCATGGTACGACGATGATTTTCTTTGTCGGAATGGCTGTTGTGTTCGGGGTAATGAATCTGGTTGTCCCCCTTCAAATCGGCGCTCGTGACGTCGCCTACCCGTTCCTAAATTCGCTCGGATTTTGGCTCTTTGTCGTTGGCGCTGTCATGGTCAATCTATCGCTTGTAATTGGGAATTTTTCCGGCGCTGGATGGCTTGCTTATCCACCCTTGTCTGGCTTGTATTACAACCCAGGTGTTGGGATTGATTATTGGATCTGGACGCTGCAGATTGCCGGGGTGGGAAGCTTGATCTCGGGGATTAACTTTTTGGCCACGATCTTGAAGATGCGCTGTCCAGGCATGACTCTGATGAAAATGCCGATTTTCATTTGGAGCTGCCTCGGTTGTCTTGTTCTTGTGATTTTTGCCTTTCCTATTTTGACAGCGACGCTCTCTATGCTCGCTTTGGATCGCTATTTGGGAATGCACTTTTTTACTTCGAGTCATGGCGGCGATCAAATGATGTACATCAACCTGATTTGGGCCTGGGGCCATCCAGAGGTATACATACTGGTGCTGCCTGCATTCGGGATCTATTCAGAGGTGGTAGCCGCATTTTCTTATAAGCGCTTGTTCGGCTATGTTTCGATGGTTTGGGCTATTGTCGCCATCGCATTCCTCTCTTTTATCGTTTGGCTGCACCACTTCTTTACGATGGGGGCGGGGGCTAACGTCAATGCCTTTTTTGGCATCATGACGATGCTCATCGCTGTGCCGACAGGTGTAAAAGTCTTCAACTGGCTTTTCACCATGTTTCGAGGCCAAGTTCACTTGACCACACCCATGCTTTGGTTTTTGGGCTTTATCACCACGTTTACGATTGGGGGAATGGCAGGCGTCTTGATGTCAATTCCAGCAGTCGATTTCCAAGTACACAACAGCTTATTTTTGATTGCCCACTTCCACTCCGTCATAATTGGGGGAGTCTTGTTTGGGCTCTTTTCGGGGGTGGCTTACTGGTTTCCAAAAATTTTCGGTTTTACCTTGAATGAGCGACTGGGTAAATATGCCTTTTGGTTCTGGTTTGTCGGATTTTTAGTCGCTTTCATTCCGCTCTATCTATTGGGCCTGATGGGAGTCACCCGCCGTCTAGACCATTTCAGTAATCCGGAGTGGAAACCCTTGCTTGTTTTTGCCGGGATGGGAGTTGTTCTAATCGCGATTGGAATCATGTTTCAGGTTGCACAGTTTATCGTCAGCGTATTACAGCGCAAGAAACACATGGATACGACAGGCGATCCTTGGAATGGGAGAACGCTGGAGTGGTCAACCGTATCGCCCGCGCCCATTTACAACTTCGCTATCATTCCAGAGGTACACGAGAGAGATCCGTTTTGGGAAATGAAGCAAGCGGGAGCCCTTGTCCACAAAAAGCCCCATTATGAACCGATTCACATGCCGAAAAACTCAGGATCGGGATTGATCATCGCTATCTTTGCATTTTTATTCGGATTTGGTTTGACCTGGTATATGTGGTGGCTCGCTGCAATCGGATTTATTGGTGCAGTAGGCTTTTTAATTCATCGCCTGGTTGATGACGATACTGATTATTATATCCCTGTAGAAGAGATTGAAAAAATCGAAGCAGAACATCCACACCATAAGAAGTACTCATGGAACACGTAAAAACTCACCGGCTCGATTTCCCTGACCCGCAACAAGATCTCTATTCCAAGACTCTTTTTGGGTTTTGGATGTATGTGATGACCGATTGCCTTTTATTCGGCACTCTTTTTGCGACCTACGCCGTTCTTCATAACAACACCTATGGGGGACCGCCGGCAAGAGAGCTATTCGATATGCGCGCCGTTTTAGCTGAAACCATGGCGCTGCTATTGAGCAGCTTCACATGCGGGATGGCGATGTTGGACGCCTATAAGAAGCAAAAAGGGAAAGTTCTCGCTTGGTTTTTCGTTACTTTTCTCTTGGGCGCCACTTTTCTTGGCTTAGAACTGAATGAATTTTTTCATCTGGCTCGAGAGGGGAATAGCTGGGAGAGAAGCGGCTTTTTATCGAGCTTTTTCACGCTGGTTGGGACGCATGGATGCCACATCACAGTCGGTCTTATTTGGATGGCAGTGATGATGGGAGTGATCTTTTTTAGAGGTCTCACTGATTCGACGATGCGGCGATTGGCTTGCTTAAGACTCTTTTGGCACTTTCTCGACGTCGTTTGGATCTTTATTTTCACCTTTGTCTATTTAATGGGAGCTATCGGATGAGTCATCAACCCCCCATTCCCCGAGAGGGAACGCTCAAGACCTATTGGCTAGGTCTCTTTCTTTGCGTTGCTTTAACCCTGGCCGCTTATTACATAGTGGTAGAAAGGGCGTTTTCTCGAACGACTCTGTTATGGGCTGTGACACTCCTCGCGATTGTTCAGTTTTTTGTTCAGATGTTTCTCTTCCTCCATCTGGGCCAAGAGAAAAGGCCCCATTGGAATACGCTTCTTTTTCTTTCCATGGCGATGATTTTGGGAATCATCGTGGGGGGATCTCTTTGGATCATGTATAATTTAGATTACCGCATGATGGTCATGGAATGATCAAGACCTATTATTATCTGACCAAACCTGGCATCATCATGGGAAATGTGGTCACCACAGCAGGGGGCTTTGCCCTTGCGTCGCGAGGTACTTTCGATCCATGGCTGTTTTTAGCGACCCTAGTGGGTCTGGCGCTTGTAATTGGCTCAGCGGGCGTATTTAACAACTATCTCGATCGAGAAATCGATCGGAAAATGGACCGGACAAAACACCGAGCCTTAGCGCAGGGCCTTATTTCTGGCCGAAACGCGCTCTATTTTGGTTCGATTTTGGTCGTCTTGGGGATTTTGCTCTTAGTTCTCTATACCAATTGGCTAACGGCAGCGATTGCTCTTTTCGGCTTTCTCACCTATGTGATCCTTTACGGCATTTTAAAGCGGCGTACGGTTCACGGAACCTTAATTGGCAGCATTGCTGGTGCAGTTCCTCCCGTTATTGGCTATTGTGCGGTAAGCAACCGCCTAGATATAGCCGCGTGGATCCTCTTTCTCATCATGGTTCTGTGGCAAATGCCCCACTTTTTTGCGATTGCCATCTATCGATTACAAGACTACACAGCAGCGTCGATTCCCGTTCTGCCCGTTGTAAGAGGATCGCATGTTGCAAAGATTCACATGCTTTTCTACACGATCGCCTTTCTCATGGCCACCTTGCTCTTAACCTTCTTCGGTTATACGGGAAATCTTTATCTGGTTGTCGCGCTATTACTCGGACTTGGTTGGATTGGTCTATCGATCTGGGGCTTTTCTTGCAAAAACGATACCCAATGGGCTCGCCACATGTTTCGCTATTCTTTACTAGTGATCATGGGAGTCTTTGCCTTCATGGCGATTGATTAGTATAGATCATGATCAAAATTGCCATTTCCTGGCTGCTCAATAAAGGATGAACGAAAATCATCGAGTGTCAATTGTTGAGAATGTTCGATATTCTGAAGAGGATTTGGTATCTCGGAGTGCATTGGATCGTTTATCTCAGAAAGCAAGCGGTTAAAAGGTTGTTGATCTAAGTTATTTGATGGGGGAAGCGGGTTATAAGGTCGGTCAGCTGAATCTGCGGTTTGGAAATCAACATGTTCAAAAGAATTCGGTATCCCAGATTGCATCGGATCTTCTCTCTCTAAAAGCAAAGGATCTAAAGGTTGTTGATCTAAATCATTTGATGGGGGAAGGGTAATAGAAGGCTCTTGTGCTGCAGGATTGTCAACTTGATAAGCCATTTGAGGCTGAGGCTGATTAGAAGGAATTTCTTGTGCGTATACTGGATAAGCCATCCCATGGGGATAAGCAGGTTGAGGCATTATTCTGTTTGAGAATGGATAAGGCCCATAAATTGCAGGATTGACAACTTGGTAAGCCATTTCTGGCTGAGGCTGATTAAAAGGAATTCCTTGTGCGTATACTGGATAAGCCATCGCATGGGGATAAGCAGCTTGAGGCATTATTCTGTTTAAGAATGGATAAGGCCCATAAATTGCAGGATTGACAACTTGGTAAGCCATTTCTGGCTGAGGCTGATTAAAAGAAATTCCTTGTGCGTATACTGGATAAGCCATAGCAAGGGGATGGGCAGCTTGAGGTATTACACTAGTTGAGGAGGAAAGTGTAATATAAGGCCCATAAGCTGCTGAATCGATAACTTGATAATCCATGTGTTGCTGCGAATAATTAGAAGCGTTTGCTTGAGAGTGCACTTGAGCGCTTCCTCGCATTGTCGTAAAAGACTGTGCGTCCATTCCTTGTAAAGGAATAGAATGAACAACTCTAGCTACCAAGGCGTGTTGCGGGCGATCTAGGCTTGAGGTCTCTGCTTGGCGTTGTGAAGGGCCTCCTAACAGAACGGTTCCTGCCCTTCTTTTTTTTGTTTGCGGACGATTCTTTATCTGAGCAGAATGTGGGTAAGGGAGATAAAAATCTTCCATTTCCCGCAAATTTGCATCCAATTCTATGCTTTCTTCATGTATTGGATCCTCGACATCTTCCCATTCGACTGTTAAAGCGATCTTTATTCCTTGGATTACTAATGACTGTTCGAAGTCATCTTTTTGTTGTGTTGTGGCATTCGTCTGAACGAGACATACTTTATTCAATTGCCGATCAGGGTATTTTTGATGCCATAATTTTAGTATGTTGGATAATGATTCTAGATCAGGCTTGTGAAGAGTCAGTGATTGCAATTTTGGACAGTCGAGAATGAATTTATAATTACGATAAACTATAGCTTTTGTGGATAGTTTCTCGATATTTTCAAAAGGATAGCTGGAATCAAATCCTAGGGAAAAGCAGCTCAGAGTCAATTTTCGAACTTTGGAGAATGTACTTAAAATTTTTTCAAGACATTTATGGGAATATTCCGCATAGAACTTTTTATTTTTATCTCTTCTTTCTGGAGGCTTGGAATGTAGGGTCATTTCTTGAACTGAATTATGACTCTTTTCCAAAGTAAAATTTAGGAGCATTCCAGGGATCGGAACTTTGTCAAAAATCAGATGATGAATGGGACGCTGGACTTGTGGATCAGTATACGAAAGATGTGACCATTTTATTCCTGAAAATGTCATCGATTCAATGGGAATATTGCTATTTCCAGATAAAAGATTAAGAGCTTTATTACTTAAGGAAAATTCTTTAAAGGTATAATCAACTGGAGGTTCCTTTTCAATTTTATGAAGAATGGATTGAGCAAGTTCAGAAGTATTCTCTGCTTGATCGGAAAAATCATCAGTATTATGTAGCCCTTTTAAATGACATACGGGTCCATATGTATCTAACTTTGATGGATCTCCGCTAACAGTAAGGGATTGATCTCTAAATGCAAAATGTAGGCTGGATTCTATGGTCATGTTTTTTCTTTTCTAAGCTTAAATAGAGTTTTTTGTTTTTATATTATATATTATTTACTTATTTATTGTATATTAATTGAATTTTGTGAATTTCTGTTTTAGATATTTATAAGCAATATCGGGATGGTAGTCCTAAATAGGCAAAACTGCCTTTTTAGGAGCTTTGGAGGGTGTTCTGTAATGAATTTTCAAGAAATTAGCTACTTAAATGGGGCCAAGTGTTTGAATCGAGAAACATCGATTTCCCTGATAATATTGGGGAATAACGTAAAAAGTTATTGTCTGGCTGATAGGACGCACTGAGGACGAATTCTCAGATAAAGGGGCGACTTTCCTTTTTTTACTCTTTTTTCTTTCTTGTATTACGTCAGTTTGGACTGCCGCTTGATGACTTCTCTTAGGTATTTGACTTTGGGAGATGGGGCTTAGGTGGGAAGAAAACGAAAATCTGGGAGTTGAGATCAATCCTTGCGGAGTGGTGTGTAAAACATGATCTATTTCCAAGCGATTTGTCAGTGAAAAAGAGGGCGAATAAAGGGATAAAGGTAGGGGATCTGGGAAGGAACCGAGTGCACTCAATGGAAGGATCGGACTAGAGGGGATTTTAGGGACAGGTGGATAGAGCTTGTTGTTAATCCAGTAAGGAACTTCAAAAGTGGTATCTTGGTGGGAATTAAAGGCGGGTATTTGGAGTGGAGGCAATTTTGTTTCAATCGTCGATCGAACTTTTTGCCTGAATTGGGTTAATTGATTTTGGACCTCGGGAGGGATTGAATCATCGTGTCGGCAAATGATGTGTAGCCTCTTATTTGGATCCATTGCTTCCCATTTTTTGACCGCAGTCTCAAGGGAATGTAGGCCGATTTCTTTTAGATCTAAAATGAGGGTTTTTAAATCAGGAAAAGAAGCAAGAAAGTCGTAATCTTCAATGATCTCGGCATCAATCGTGAGCTGCTCAATGCCAGGAAAACTTGGTCTTATTATTTCCCGTTTTGAGTTCGTACTGCTTAAAGATTTAAATGCACTGCATGCGATAGTAAGATCTGTTACCGCAGTGCAAGAGCGGAGGATGATCTGCAGATCTCCAATCAAAGTATAAAAGGATGCAGGTTTTGGCAGAGCAAGTCGCTCTGAAATGGAGATTTTTTTGGGAAAGCGCGAAGTATTTTTAAGACCGTAAGTGAAAAAAGTCTTAGAAAGTTTTGTATCCAATAGATGGAGTTCTTCTATTTCGGTTTCTAACTGTTGTTCGTCTTTTATTCGCCGGTGAACAGTGCACTTACGAAGAGTTAAAGAGGAGGCTGGAGCTGAAGGATTTTGTCGATTTTCTAAGAGGATCCGAAGTCCATTTAAATTGATGGTGAGATGTTCGAGTACGTAATCGGTAATGGGGTGTTGGTTTATTACTTCAAGGAGTCTATTGGCACAAGGTTTACCCAGAGCAACTAGATCATTTTTGAGGCCGCTATCGAGTTGGGAAGTGTGATACGTTTCGTCGCCTGTTAAAGAAAGGGTAGAGCCTCGAATTTCAGCATGGATTGGACGTGTTGGAGGTTGTATGGACATGTCACCACCCTTTTTTTAAGCATTATAAATAATGCTTAAAGTTTAAGGGTAGAAAAGTCATTTATTTAAATTTTGCAAAATTTAAAGCAGCACTCGGAGCAACACCCACACTTTTCATGAGGTCTTACTTCCGTTCTGTCGCATTCTGGACAGCAGCCGCAATTGTAGATCGTTCGCGGTTTATCCATGCATGAGTTTAAGCAGGTCAGCGTTAGAATAAAGAGAAAAAGGCGCATCATACTTCTCTTATGGTTGTGTGGGGATTTGATCTAAGTTAAACCAATCGCTGGCTGGGCGAGCTCGTCTTTCATTCCTGTGTTCGCGATCGCTCACTTGACCTACGTAAACCCAATGATAAGGAGGCCAGTAGATCGGCAAGTTATCGGTGAGTTCTGCGAGCGCCGTGTTGAGGAGATAAATGTTATCGAGGCGCAAATCGGTATTGTCGGGAACGGGAACGGGTACGGCAAGGGGATTGTAGTTGAGAACGTAGCCGCCCGCTGCTGGATTGCCTAATTTTAGATCGGCCTGGGTGAACGAAAAGACGCCGATGGTTGCAACCGCTCGATCGCCTGGACTTTCTGTGGGAGTTTGGGAGAGTGAAACGCTAGCGGGTGAAATGATGCAAGTATTCGGATCGGTGACTAAATCGCCGTCTGAATTTAAAATATCCGCAGGCAGTTGTAGATAGACGTTGATCGTATCGGCATCAATTGAGATAGGACCTGTTGCAACGATATCGCCAACTTGTGCAAGTTTAAACATTCCTGTGCTGCAATCGATTGTCACAGAACCATAGACAGTTAATGCTTCATTATTGCCGATTCCTAAAATATCTGCTGTGATGGAGACGTTGCCACCACTTGGATTTCCAGTAATTGTAGCCGTTTTGGGAACAGCGGTGCGGTTTGCTGTTAGGACAACGGATGCTGGCGTTGAAATCGGACCATTCAAAACGATGATGCCATCGGGAATTCCATCCGTTGTGTTCGAAGTAACTTGCAGGGACACATCGGAAGTACTGATGATCGTAGCAACCTTGATTCCTCCCTCTGTTGATACGGCATCAAAGCCTGCGCCGCCAAAAGATGGGCTAATGTTGATATCTCCTGATGTGAGAAGGTCAGCAGCTCCTGAAATGGTTCCAGTTCCAGTGATGTCCAAACTACTTATAGCTACATGCAAGCTATTTATGATTCCACCGCCTAGATCGATGGTGAGACCAAATGCTCCGGTGATGGTTTCTGGGATGCTCAATATTCCAGAGCCTTCATTGATTGTTGCTCCATTTGCAACAAGAGTGGGTGTTGGATCAAAAGTGATGTCTCCGCTATTAGCTTCAATCGTGCAGCTTCCTAATAAGAGCTCGTTGGCAGAGTTCCCGCTGAACAGGAGATCCCCCGATCCAGTACAGCCAACGGTCGCTCCTAACTCGATGCGGCTTGTGTCAGAGCCGGAAAGATCGAGCGTTAAATCGCCATTCACTGTGGTTACGTGAACACCTGCGCCGCTGATGAATATGGCGTAGGTATCTCCAGTTCCCGTTAGATCGATGTTATTTGAACCCGTGGCCGTAATATCGGTGCTGTTTGCAATCAAGCAGCCGATGCTGGTGGTCCCGGTTCCACTTGTACCGGTGATATCGATTGGGCCTCCGCTAATTGAAGCGTTGGTTCCCACAGCATAAAAGCCGTAGTTCAAACCTGTTCCGCTTCCTGTTCCACCTTGCGCATCGATGATTAAATTGGACGCTTGTAGAGCCGAATCATTCAGGAAAAAGCCGTAATTATTGATAGAGGTACTCGTTCCGCCGTCTGCAGAGACATTGAGGGTGCCCCCAGTAACGGTCAGAGGAGCGTCTACACTCATTCCAATGTTTCCACCCGAACTACCGCTGCCACCAGCAGCAATAATATTGATCGCATTAGATGGGTTTGTGCCTAATAGAGTCCATGTAGCGAGCGAGTCGATGATTTGGACTCCATGATGTTCTCCTCCGGTTCCATTCCCCCCCTGACCTTGAAGCGCTATCTGGTTCAGAGTTCCCATTCCCCCTTGACCTAAAGTGAGCGTTCCGCCCGATATCACGAGGCCGCTATTTCCTGTAGTCGCATTGGCGTTATTGCCTCCGCCAAAACCTTGCAGGTTTAAAGTCCCTCCGTCACCTGACACTGTGATATCAGTGTCTGTCAAAGTAAGGCCAACTTGACCACTGACAGCGCCAGAAGCAATGGTTGCTTTGCCGATTAAAATAATTGAACTGAAGGATTCAAGTGTACATCCATCGAGCAAAATGCCGCCCAATCTCAAGGAAGATGGATCAGCAATGATGGAGCTGGTTATCATCTCAGAGCCAATAGTGGAGTCAACCGCATTTAAAGAGTAGGTTTGGCCCGTCCCGCCATTGCCCAGTGTGTCAAATGATATGCTCGTTCCTGTTAGAGTCGCTGTATTAAGCCGAGTTCCAATCAATCCTGTAACTCTATCATCGAAGGTGATACTTCCCATCGGGGCGTTAATGGTTGCTTGATCGACAAAAACACCGCTGGCAAAGGAAGCAGTTCCCATGAGTCCTGAAAATAGGATATTCCCCTTAGTGGCTTCGACTCCACCTGTAGAGCTAATATGGACCCCATTTCCACCAGTTAAGCCAGAGGTGCCTCGAATAAAAATATCGCCATTATCGCAAGTAACGGTTGCATTGATTGCCACCCCATCAAAGGAAGCGCTTACGGCAGAGATTCCTTGAATTTGAATATCTTGTGAGTTTGGCGCAGAGCCTGCAACGTGGATTGATGCGTTAATGATTACATTTAGAGCTGAGGTAATCGTTAACGTTGAAGGAGCCACAGAAGTTGTCAAAATGGCTCCATTGACTGTGATCGTGCTGTCAGCTTCTAGAGTCAAAGTATTGTGTGTCCAACTGCCATCTGCAAGAGCAGTTGTTCCGGCATCAATCGTGATTAGCCCCGTTCCCCCAGTTCCTGGTCCCGTAGCGATCGATATATTCCCCATATTCAGGTTCGTGACGAGGTCATCTCCATTGATGTTGCACGGAGTTGTTCCTCCAGAATAAGGGGGAGGCATCATCATAAATCCGGAAGTGGGAGCGTTACTGATGGTAATGTCGTTAGGATCCAAGAGAAGAGTCCCTGATTTTCCAAAGGGAGCTCGTCGATCGACGAAGGAATGAAATTCGAGCGCGTGGCCAGAAATTTCTACAAAGCCGCCGTCTCCTCCAACGGGGCCGCCGCGGGCGCTGATTTTTCCCGAAGAGCGAGTGGTGTGATCGGACCAAATGATGACTCTTCCGCCATCTCCATTTTCTAAAGCGTCAGCTTTGATGGTTGATTGTGGTGAGACAAAGGTGATTTCCGCATTTTTGATGTCGGGATTTTTTCCTTGGAAATCGCCGCCGACCAAAAGGGTTCCGCCACCTGTTTTGCCAGAGATATCGATTTGCGCTTCACCTAAAATGCCTACTTTATCGCCGAGAATGTGGATGTTACCGCCGATGCCTGATTCATTTTTTGCATAGAGTTTTCCGCCATCGAGTTCGGAAATGCCTTCGTCGGCTACGAGATAGATACGCCCTCCTTCAGAACGGAGAGCGAGAGCTTCGATTTCGCCCGTTGAGTGAATGGCTTTTGCATACGGATTTGCCCCCGCTACAAGTTCGGCGCTGAGTGCTTGAATTTTGCCTGAGTGGTCGATCGCTGCCCCTTCTTGCGCAGGGCCATCGCTGGTGGAGGCGCGGATAAAAGCACGGCGGGCTCCTGCGGGTTTAAGGAGAATTTCGATTCCAGAAGCAAGAGTAACGGCTCCATTTGGAGCTTCGATCGATCCTTTATTTTCGACTGTGCGGCCGATGAGAGTGATGTCTCCAGACGCAGAGCGGATCGTGCCAAGGTTGATGATTCCTTTGCTTGAACCTGTGTCTAGGAATAGATGGTCGTTACGATGGAGAAAATCCTCATCGAGGAGGTCTAGAGTCGATGCGACAAAGCCAGCAGTGTCGATACGCCCTTCGGGCCCAATAAAGACTCCGCTTGGGTTGACGAGATAGACGCGTCCATTGGAAGAGAGGAGACCCATGATTCGGCTCTCTTGTCCTCCTATAACACGGTTGAGAACGGCTGATTTGGATCCAGCTAGCTGAAAACGGACTGTTTCACTTTTGTCGACAGAGAATTGATCCCAATGGATAATCGCTTTTTCACCGCCGCGAATGGTGGTTGTTCCTGCTCCGTCATGGGTAGGTGGAGAGGCGTCGCCGGATATGAGTTTAAATCCTTCGGGTGCAGCGTAGAGGAGGGAAGATCCCATCCAGCAAGAAAGAGCTATCCATTTCATCCATCGTTCCATGACTTTCTTTCCTGTTATATTGCTACATTGAATGCAAAGTGAATCATACTCCAGCCGCCCGTGAAAAAGTCTTCGGTATGGCATTTAATACCCCAATCGAATCGAGCTGAGACATAAGAATCATAGTTATAACGAAGTCCTGGTCCCGCTCCTAAGAGGTAGCCAGTTCTCGGCTCTCCTGGGCTTGTGGTATGGTTGCGAATCCATCCATAATCGATAAAGAGCACGCCTTGGAGAGCATCTTTTTTCTTCTTTCGAGAAAAGACAGCGGCAAACGGAGTTCGTATTTCTGCGTTCGCGTTGAAGGCATAGTCGCCGTTTAATTGCCGTTCGTCGTATCCGCGAACTGTTTCGTATCCGCCCATTCCGTATTGCTCGGTGGCAAGAAGGCTTTTAGAAGAAATTTGGCCGCGCGCCCAGAGAGTCAGGCTGAAATCGCGAGGGAGGTATTGAAGATAGCGAATCGATCCTCTGGCGTAAACGTACTTCACTTTTGCTCCAGGGCGTAAGGCATTGTAGTCGGCGTTTGTCTGGTCTGGGAGGAATTTCGCTGGCGACCAGAAGACTTCCGCTTCCCAATCAATGCGAGAATATCTCGCATCAAAGGTGCCGTTAGCTACCCCGACTAATTGAGCTAATTTTACCGTTGCGTTGCTCGGCTCAATTTCAAAAAGCGGGTTGAATTGGATGACGTTATTCATCGTCTTGTAATCAAACCCAAAAGAAATATCGGTGTGAGATCGACCAGAGGGGGTAAGAGGAACCGTATAGCGCAAAGAAGCTTGGCCACTTCTACCGTGATTTGAGCTAGTTTCAGCAGCGAGATCGGCGTGAACCCAAGAATAGCCACCATACATATTGAGGACGTGGAGCCAGGGGAGCATGGCAATGTATTGTCCCGTATGGGCTTGTAGTTTGCTGAAGTTTGTCGAAGCTGTGTATTGGTAATTCATGACATGGTTTAAATTGAATACTCGACCAATCGAGAAGCCTGAATAGAGTCTTTCGCGATGGGTTGGCAGCACGCCAGTATTGTCAAAGCCTACATAGGCTCGACCGGGAAAGCGACTTTCGACCAGGAAATCGATATCAGTTGTGCCTGGAACGCTTCCTGGATAATAGATTGCATCGACTCGACGAAACGGATTGCGATTTAAAAAATCTACGCCTTGTTCAATTTTATTCACATCCACTCGATCACCGGGACGGAAGGGGACCGATCGCTCGATCAGCGAATAGCTCGTATAGCAATCTTCTTGCACATGGATCGTTCCAACTCGGCTTTCAATGACCAAAACTTGGAGTACTCCATCTGTGATGTCTTGCCTTGGGACGATCACTTCGACAAACGGTCTTCCTTCCTTGGTGTAATAGCGTTGGATGATCTCTTTAATTTCTAAGATGGCTTCTTTGTGAAAAGGTGCGCCCCAAGTATAAGGTTGGAGATCGCTGAGTAATTGGGTATACCCACCTGGAACATCGAGGCCGATGATTTCAACGCCGCTGAAATTCTCTTGTTCTTTTGCATCGAGCATGTATTCTTTTGAACTGACTAGAACGACTCCTCTGCCTCCAGGAGTTTGGAAGAGGGGCTTTTTCTCTGGGCATTCGCAGGATGGATGAGAGTGAGCGGAGACAGCTTCTTCTGATGCTTGCACCTCTAAGGCGGGCTCTTCGACGGCAAGTTGGGTCTCTTCTGCAACTTGTTCTTCAAATGCCGGTTCTTCGGCAGCGAAATCTTCTACGGCTAGTGGAGACTCTTCAGTAGTAGATTCTTCCACTGCAAGCTGAGATTCTTGTTCATCAAGTGCAGGTTCTTCAGCGGCGAGCTGAGCTTCTTCCAAGATCTCTTCTAAAACCGGCTCTTCTGAAGCAACTTGAGCTTCTTCAGCGCTTGGTATTTCTGATGTTTTTTCAATGAGAAGTTCCGTTTGAGCGGATAAGGGGGAGAGAAAGGAGACAAAGCAGATCGCAATCGAAAGGAGCGGTTTTTTTCGGCTGAAGTCTTTCATGGATGCTCGTGTAAAATTGATCCTCCTCTTGATACTGGAAAAAAAGAAAAAAAGCAAAAAAATATTTAAAACTAGAGGCGTCTTTCGATAGGAACGAACTGTTGGACGTAAGGGTTGTAGGCGAACATTTCAGCTGTAGCAATTTTGAAAAACCAACCATGCAGACGTAGTGTGCCGGAGTCAAGTTTCGCTTTTACAGCAGGATAAGTGTGGAGGTTTTCAAGAGCAAATAGGACATTCTCTTCTGCGGCGGCTGTCGCTCTCTCTTCTGGATCGATGAGGTGAGTATAGTTATGCTCGATGATATTTCGGACGGGCGAGGCCACCTCGAGCCACTTTTCTAAATGAGGCATAGAAGAGTTCGTTGGAAGACCATTGAGGAGAGCGCTCATTGCCCCGCAAAGCGAGTGGCCGCATACAACCACATCTCCCACGCCAAGCGTTTCGATGGCAAACTCAATGGCTGCGGCCGTTGAATTGATGCTACCAGTTGGATCTGCGGGCGGTACAATATTGCCCACGTTCTTAACTACGAAGAGATCTCCAGGTTTACTCTGCGTGATCAATTCAGCTAAAACGCGTGAGTCGCTACAGGTGATAAATAAAGTGTGAGGGTTTTGTCCCTCACGCGAGAGTCGGCAAAAGAGCTCTTCATACCGGCCAAGCTCATTTTCCCTGAATTTATGAATGCCCTGAATCAACTTTAGCATGATAACAAAACTCCCAGTACACATTTAGCCACGATTGTGAAAAATCAGGCAAGAGAGAGTTTTAATATACAGGTTAGCCACCGAGGCGGGGTTGCTTCGTCGTTTTTAAATCAAAATTGCTTTTTTTGCTTTTTTTGAAGTCTTTTGGATGTATGTGAACGATGGGCACTGGAATCGTACGATATAAATTGCCTACCATACGACATTTTAAGCGATTGAATACTTCTTGCGCTGATTGAAGAGGTCTGTTCCAGGTATCTGTCTGAAGCGCAGTAAACCCTCTCACTAAACTCTTATCTTTTGCCTGCTTAGGAACCCCCATGTATTTTTCTATTCCATCCATGCAAAGAAGTAGCTCTCTTTCCGCCGCAGCTATATTTTCCATATTTTCGAACTCAAAACAAACTGCCTTTCGTTTATCGCAAAAATAAATTCTTTGCAGGCCTATCACATCGGCTTCGATGAATGTTGTCGTCATGTTAGCTCCTGGTTAAGGATGTGTAAAGAAAGCAAGTTACGCGGTTAAAGGGTTTTATGGCAACCTTTAAAATTCCCTTTTTTTCTTATTTTCTGTTTATTATAATTGTTTGAATTGTATTTAATTAATTACTCAAATTTAGTAATTATAATAATAAGAGTTAGTGTAGGGGGAATAATGAAGAGAGAGCAATTTGAGCGCAAGTGGCACGAAATCAAATTGAAGATTCAAGACAAATGGGAAAAACTCACCGATGCAGATATTGCCCAAATCAATGGGAAGTATGACCATCTCTCTTCTAAACTCCAGAAAAAGTATGGCTTAGAAAAAGAACAAGCTGAGCAAGAAATCGATGGTTGGGAAGGTCCAGCTGGTGGCCAGACCTACTTTTGGCGAGAAGATCAGTAATCGCTAGAAGGGGAAAGCGACGGAAAATTCTTGTGGTTCAGCTATAGCTGCTCGAGTTGCCCATGCAGCGCTTGCCATCAGGATGAAATCGTACCAAGTGTGGAGGGCTACACTTTCTTGCAACGAGTGGTTTTTGTGTGTGAGCCAACCGCAATAAGCACCTACGACTGTGATGAGAGGAAGGCTGAAGGTGTAATAACCAGTTCGTCTATCTGCAGGCAAGAGTAGAGCGTTTGGGATGTGCGCAGCGCTAAAGATGAGAGAGGATAGAGTAATGGCGCCCCAAGGTGGAAGATATTCAGCCAATGCTGATTGAATGCCGCCGCGATATAAGGCCTCTTCGCCAATTCCAATTGGAAGAGCTGCAATTGGTGCAAGCGAAAGGTGGCCGGCAGAGGCTGTCTGGTTGCTTATTAAAGATAAGTAGCCCACTCCTACGCCCATCGCTAAAAGACCTAATGTGCCCCCCCAAACTTCTGGTTTTTTAATGATGCTCCAGCGGAAAGGGGCTGCGGTAAGGTCGGCGAGGCTATCTGTAGGCATAGCGTAGTGATAACCTTCTTGGTGGTTGAAAACGCGAGCGTCGCGATAGGCAGCGTAGATGCCATAAATCCAAGCCGATTGAGCGGCGATCAGGCTAGAAAATCGGACTGAGCCGTTTAATTGTGGTGTAGCGAAGAGTCCAACACCGGCTCCCGTGCCGGTGAAAAGTCCGCCAGCCGTTCTCATATCACCTAAATAGACGTGGCCAAGTCCAGGGACCATTCCGGAGAGCGTCACAGCCCAAAAAGGACTTTTGCGAGGTAATTCAAAATGGGGTGTGGGAATTTCGATCGGTTCGATCGGAGTTATGTCAAGAGTGAGAGGAGCTTGAAGAACGGATCCCGGATCAAGTGCGGCGATCTCATCAGGAAATTTCTGATCGAGAGCGAGCTGCTCAATCTCGGGATTGGTTTCTTCAAAGGGGGCGCCATAGATCAGAGAAGTAGAACATAAAATGGTTAATAAACTTCTCATATGACCCCCAATTAAACGGTAAAGCTTATACCGCTACGGTGATTTTTTTCAACGAAGTATAGAGTCGATAGAGCGGTTTAATCACTGCATCGATCCTTTTCAACTTCAAAAATTTATCGTCTTGCAATTCCAACTTTGTCTCTTCACGGGTCAAGAGAGTGTCCATGTTGGACAGTTCTTGATCGCGTTTAAAGGCTTTCCAGTTGTTATACAACGCAGCAAGGCAGAAGTAGATCGTAATGGCGATCGCTCCTTTAAGTTCCATCTCTTTTACATCCACTCGGTTTAGGTAGAAGTAGAGATCGTATTGTCCCATTTGCTGGGCGAGCTTTGGTGCTCCTTCCAAGTAAACGAAGAGCGAGCTGAAGACCCCGAATAAAGTGGGGATCAGGGACAGAACGATCGATCGAAAATTAGACGTAATCCACCACCCCATATCGACGCGTGGTTGATAGGAAGCGTCGGCGAGTTTCGTGAGAATCTGCGTCGCTGCTTGCTTGTTCTTTCCCTGATCTTCAGCTAGAGCGGCAAGAAGTAAAAATCTTGCTTGGTCAAGCTCTGTGGTGAAGAGGAGCGAAAAAGGTCCTTTTTCGTCGAGTTCTCGGACGACTTTGTCTGCTTGGTTTAGCCAGTTTAAGCAAACTTCATGGTCATTGAGCTCATTACTAGGGCGCTCGACAGCTTCAATCCCTTTGATGTTCATTTCTGTGAGCATCTGATCGAGCTCTCGGATTTTTTCTCTGATCTCTACCGATCGTTTGTGGTTGAGTTCAGTTAAAATATTCAATTCGACGGTTTTGATTCTCTCTTTTTCAACAGCTTCTTTTGCTGTATTTTTAGTCATTTTATAGTTCTCGTAGCCCACGAAGGCGCCAAGCGCAATGCAGGAGGAGAGAATGCCGTAGAAAAAAGAGGCAGAATTGGTGTGGAAGCCGGTAAAGGCGCTTACCCCCATCCAGGCTCCTAATGTGGCCGTTAAGACTGTATTCAATACGGCCGTGATGCTTCCTAAAAATTCAGTTTTATCGGCGTCGACTGCTTTCTTGCTTTCAGAGTCGATTTTGCCTAACTGGAATAGCTCAGAAACTTCTTGGTTCGAAAGCCATTTCTTTAAATGCTCTTTTCCTTTTTTAACGTGTTTTTGCAGGAGTAGCAATTCAATGGGTGTCAGTTGTTCTAATGTCTGGTTCAACATGGTTACCTCCATTAAAATGTTTATTTCTCTCAGCGATATTTTCGTTGAGAGAGGTAAGATAATACTCATGGGATTTTATGGATAGGCTATTCTGCGCTACTCGGTCCATAGGGAGGGGGGACTGTGATTCCCTGTTCCCCAATCGCTTGGATGGTATCGGCGACAAAGTCGGGGACAAGAGCATTTGTCCTTTGTAAAACGGCGTTGACGATCGTTTTATCTTGCTGAGGAAAAATCGCATGAAAACGCGGGTCATCTGCTTTGAGATGAAGAATTTCATGTTGCTGAAAAGAAGTGAATATTCGGCTTGAAACTTCGCCGATGATGGTTCTTTTTAACGCATTTACATACTGAGGTGAGACAGAACGCCAAACCGATTCTTGTAGAGGAGGAGAAAACTTGGCGTTTGCTCTCTTTTCTAACCCTTCCATCACCCCTCCAAACAAGGCGCTAAGCGCCTGTTCGGGAAGTTCTGTGTGGCCGATGAGCTGATTGGCCAATGTGCATTTATGGATCGCATGGGCCACGTGTGCTGCTTGAACGGAATAGGTCATGATTTTGTTCCTGTCGGATAAACGTTACCCTCTGGATCAATTTCCCAATCTTGATTCAGTTGCTCGGCATCTGTCTTGGCTATGCCAGCTGCTTTATTGAAATTGAGCGGGATTTGTGGGTTTGCCTTTCCATTAGCAAGCATTTGCTTATGTTGCTCAAGGACTCGAGAGAGGAAGGGCAATCCTTTGATCACCGCTTGCTCCAGCTTCTCTTCTTTTGTAGAGCCGAGCTTCGGATTATTCGCGAGATTCACTAACACGGCGGGCATGTAGGTCGGGGTGCGTCCATTTTCCGGGGAATCGAGCTGGGCGATGATTTTTTCTCGCTCTTCGTTGCCAAGCTTAAGAACAGCCTCTTTCAGCAGACGCCCTTCTTCCGGTTTAAAGAGGCGAAGCATCGCTCCCATGCGCGTGAGCGCTCGATCAATCCGCTCGGTTCCGTCGAGGCCAAGCCAGCCGGCTCTGAGATTGAGGTAATGATCGTAGGCGTCTTGCTCGGTTTTTGCAGGATCTGCGAGCACTTTGCAAGCTTCAGCCACGCCTTGCATTGCTTGGTGGGCTTGCTCCGTGTAAACAAGAGAGGAGTGTTTGTTGACATGTCCTAATGCGCCAGCTACATCGCATAAGTGGATGAACCAATCGAAGGAAAGAGCTGTGGGTGAGGCGGCCACTCCACTTTGTTTGAGTTTCGTGAACATGTTTGGTCCACCTTCAATGTGGGTCATGTGACCATAATGAGCTAGATTGGCCGTTTCACTCAGCAATTTGCGAGCGGCAGCGGGGAGTTTAGCAAATGTGGGGCAAAGCTCGGGGTGATCGACGAGAATTTTCATCGCTTCACCGTGAAAATCATCATGATCAGGAGCAGTCGCGCCATAGGGCTTGAAAATTTCTCGCGCTTTTTCGCTTTTGCCCATATCGCCAAGCACTAACGCAGCTTCCATCGCTTGTCTCATTTCAATTTCGGACAAGCCGCCGACTTTGGATTGGAGGAGTTTGACCCCTTCCGCATGGAGTTTATCGAAGCTCTCTTTCGAGAGTTTTACTTGGACTCCCTGGGCCTTCGTAAAATCTCCATAGGCTTTTTCGCTGCCGTCGAGAATCAGTTGCAGGCAATGGAGAGTCATCAATGTTCGGTCGAATTCAATAAACGTTTGTCCAAATAGCTGCTGCGAATAGGGCTCTTCCGCTAACGGTTGGCCTTCTTCTGTTTTCCTGACGTTTGCGTTTGCCAGCCAGGAAATTTCTGGATACTTCTCCACTGAGCTTCGAACCCAATCGATCCCTTCGAGAGCTGTCACAGGAGTTTCTTGAGCTTGGATGAAAAGTGGAGCAGCTAGAAGAGCTCCCGCTAGAAGAAAGGGAGTGAGATAGCGTATTTTATTCATGGTGGATCCTCCGGTGTGATGAGAATAAAAGCGGGCATGACTAAACCCTCCTCGATCAAATCGAGGAAATGTTGGGCAATGAAAACGACTTGTTAGGACGGTATATCGCGATGGTATTGAGGGGACAAATGGAACTCGTCGGTAAAGCGAACTCGTTATTCGTAACATAAGATGATCCTTTTAAAAGCGGCAAGTACTCTAGCAAAAAGGGTGAATTTTTCTCACCTCTGTGTTGACTGTAAAATTAAAAATAATAGATAGTATTCAAACTAAATGAAAAATACAGTCAAAGCAGCACTTTTTCTTCCTCGTCAACTTTTGCGTTTGGCAAAATATTTGCTTGCGGATCGAGAGTCCAAACTCTATGAGCGGATGGAACCAAACTTGCCTGATGAGAGAACCGTTTTAGAGCACATTCGTCGATACACTCTTGCTTCTAACTGGGTTCAAAATAAGGTGGTTTTAGATCTCGCTTGTGGAGAAGGGTATGGTTCATCGATGTTAGCGGCTCGAGCGAAGGAGGTCATCGGCATCGATCTTTGCAAGGAAACGATTGCTGCAGCAACTAGGAAATATGCGAAAAACCATCTCACTTTTGAAGTGGGATCGATGACTCACTTTCCGTTTAATGGAGGGAAAACTTTTGATGTCATTGTCTGCTTTGAAGCGTTGGAACACATCCAAGAGCATGAGGAGTGTTTTAGTGAGATAAAAAGACACTTAAAACCCGGGGGATTGCTGATTCTTTCGACCCCAAATCGCCCCGTTTATTCACCACCCGGCGGTAATCAAAATCCATTCCATTTCAAAGAACTCGATTACGAGGAGCTTCAAACTTTATTCGGTCGCTATTTTCGCCATTTTCAGTGCTTTGGACAACAAACATATCTCTTTTCAAACATCTACCCGCTCGATGGTTCCCCCAACTGCTTTTTAGACGATGTGCTAAAAGATCCTCATCCGCCCTATTTCTTTTGCCTCGGTTCAGATGAGGTGATTCAGATCGAAAAAAATTATCATCCAGATCCTCGATTTCCCGATTGGATGCCACCGCCCGCTCCGCCTCAAACTAATAAAGCAAAGTTGCGTGAGCGGTTGAGCAAGTGGAAGAAGAGTTTTCTGAAAAGCCAATAGAGAGCGAGGTGGAGCATCGGCCAGGTTGATCCCCGGTTGAGGCAATATCGATACCAAGCAGCGCTTTTCATCCGCCCTTTGCTCCGAGCTGTGTATTCTCGCCGCTCGAGAGGAGATGGGATTGTTCGTTTTAGTTGATCCAATATGTTGGAAGGGATCGGGGCATTGAACGTGACAATCAAAAATTCGATCGCGTGCGTGAGTGATAAGGTTCTATGAGCAGTTTTGGCAAGCCAGAAGAGCCGCTCCCAATCGATCTCTTGCTTTAAGAGAGTGAGGGAATCGGCAATCCACTGAATCGTTGAGGGCCGAACACAACTATGAAAGAATAGATCGGTTGGGCCTGGATCAGTGTGGCAGGAAGTCCAATGAAGGGTTATTTTCGCCCCATCTTCTCTCGTATAATCTACAAGGTCCCATCGCGCTAGGTGTTCTCGCTTGTTTGGATTAAAGTTAGCTAAACTGGAGCGATAGCCGAGTGATCGGAGTTGCGTATCTGCCGGGCTCACTTGCTCTTTAGAAATAAGGAGGTCAATCTGCTGGATTCGTTGCGCTGCACGATCTTGATAATAGGGGTTCATTGCCATTTCTTTTAGGAAGAATAATGGCCCAAGCGTTGTTTGCAATTGGGTTACCGTAGACTCAGTTTGTTTAATAAAAAGCTGATTGGCGACCCACGTTTGTCGATAGACTCCTAGGCATCTTGAGAAAATAGGATCCGATGTCTCTAGGTCTTTTCGGCGCAGGACGAGTAGAGGCAAAAGTTGATGGCTAGCTGAATCAATCTGATCAAAATCTACTTGTTTTAGCCACTTATTCCACGCATCATCTCCGGGAAAAAGGGCCGCCTTTAAAAGAAGGATTTGCTCAGGTGTAGGATCCACAAGATTCTCGTCTTTTGAGGGCAGCTTTCACGATTTTGAGATATTCGAGCCTTGTATTTTGTTCTCTAATTCCGATGTTGTTTCCGTGAATTCTCCTCCGAAAGACGGTATCGGATAGCATTACATGTTTCATTCCCGCTTCAGTAGCCCGCATATACCAGTCAATGAAAAGACCGATGGGATTTTTCTCATTCATGAAACCCACTTTTTCGAACGTAGCTTTTCGAAAAAGACCTGCGGCGGCTAAATATCCGGGGGAACTACCGGGAGGACAGCGCCATTTTTCTCGGATTTGATCCGGAAGTGCAGGACAGATGAATTGTTCTACATGGCCAAATACCATGTCTAAGTGGGGGGTGGATTGGAGATGAGCCACTTGCGAAGCAATTTTATGTGGATAGTAGAGATCGTCTGCATCCAAAAACGAGATGTAATCACCTGTTGCTTCGCGGATGCCTCGATTTTGAGTTGCGGGTTGTCCCTGATTGTCTTGATGGAACGATCGTATGAAGGGCGCATACTTGTTGATTATGGCTCGTGTGTTATCGGTAGATCCATCATTGATGATGAGGAGTTCTAGGTGAGGATAGGTCTGTGCCAGGACGCTCTCAATAGCGGCCTCCAGGTACTTTTCTCCATTATAAACAGCGATAATTATGCTAACTGTAGACATTGGGTAAACAGTTCCTCGTATTGGTTGAGATTTTCTTCCAGATGAAAGGTTTTTTTTGCCCAATCTTGAGCGTTTTTGCCCATTTGCTCTGTTTTGTGGGGATTGGAAAGAAGCAATTGCATGGCTTCGAAAAAAGCTGAGGGGTCTTGAGGAGTTACTAAAAGTCCTCTTTCTCCATGACAAACAATTTCTGGCAATCCGCCGATGTTGGATGCGATGACGGGCCGTCCCATCTGCATGGATTCTAGCGCGACCAGTCCAAACCCTTCATAAATGGAGGGCATGACAACGAGAGTAGATTGGTTGATGACTGAATAAATCGCCTCGCTATCTCTCAGCAACCCGCCTGTGAATGTGACGGAACTTCGCAAGCCCAGTTGATCGAGTCGGTGTTCTAAGTAGGGACGCTCGGCTCCTTCTCCAGCGATGATGAGACGGGCAGGAGATCCGCTCTGTTTTAATAGAGAAAACGCTTCGACTCCTGTATCGAATCCTTTTTCATAAGAGAGCCGGCCTAAGAAGAGGATAGTGGGAGGAGAAAAAGGGAGGGGAGATGGCTCTAGGGTGGGCATTTTGATGCCGTAATAGATCATTTTGATTTTATCTTTGTGATCGGGCAAATCGTTTTCCATCGTTATTTGTCCCCATTTCGATGCGCAGCAAAGCTGATCGATCTGAGAGCAAATTTGTCTAGTGATCTGAGGAACGTCGCCATTGTAATAAGGAGAATGGATGGTGGCGACGACAGGAATAGGAAAGAGTTGGCGGAAGAGTAAAAACCCAAATGCGCTTCCATTAGCTAGGGTATTTAAATAGAGGACGTCAGGTTGAAATTCGCGCGCGATTTGGGTTAGCGATTCTTTGATGGCTCCGATCAATTTAAGATTTCTGTTTTTCAATATGGAGTCGAAATCGAAACGTTTAATCGTCGTGTTTTGATAGATTTCTGGCTCGTTTTCGCCACCTTTTTGTGCAATGACAAGACAGCGATGGCCTCTTTTCTCCATTCCTTCAACAAATTGTAGAATTTGAGTCTCTACGCCGCCAATGCAGGGCCAAAATCGATCAGACCAGAGCAAAATGTTCATACACTTTCTCATATTGACGTAAGTTTTTTTGTTGGGAGAAATCGAGAGCTCTGTTTCTTCCTTCTTTTCCCATTCTAATTCCCTCTTCAGGGTGCGTCAGAATTTCCTCAATTGCATGGGCGAGAGCAATTGGATCGTGAGGGGGGACTAGGAGGCCTGTTTCACCGTGTGAAACGATTTCTGGCAGTCCTCCTACGTTGGAGGCGATGACTGGTCGCTCCATTTGGAGAGCTTCCAGCGCGACGAGTCCGAATGATTCAAAATAAGAGGGGACTAAGACGATGCTTGCCTGATTGATGAAAGTGGGGATGTGGTCCATTGAGATCGAACCTACAAATTCTACCGATTCAGAGAGGTGAAGATCTTTGGTCAGCTGTCTCAATCTCGATTCTTCAAAGCCATTTCCGATGATGCGTAGACGTGCGTCAGGTCTTCTTTTTTTTAGGTGTGCTAAAGCTTGTATCGCCGTATCGAATCCCTTTTCTATGCTCAATCTGCCAACAACTAGAAGGATTGGTGGGAAAAAATGGAGAGGAGAAGGGGGTATTTTGGGGAGGGGCAATCCGTTGTAGATGAGGTGCAGCTTCTCTTTCACTTGGGGCACCAGTTTTTCTAATTCCCGAAGGACCCATTTAGATACGCAGCAAATGGCATCGACTTGGAGGCAGATTTTTTCGACTAAGGAGAAAGGGGGTTTTTGATAGTAGAGAGGAGAGTGAACCGTGAGGATGACAGGCATGTGGAATTTTCTTCTAAAAATAGAAAAGACGAAGGAACTCGTTCCGATGCATTGATTCAAGTGGACGATGTCGGGGGCAAAGTGTTGGATTAGCTTATTGAGATAAGCTTCGATTTTACTGAGTTGGTTCAGCGCCTTACTTTCGATGATTCCTTTAAAGTCGAAGCGTTTGATTGGAATATTTCGATACGTCTCTTCTTCTGGTTGTTGGGGATCCAGTTGTGCGATGACGAATGGAACGTGACCATTTTCTAGAAGACTTTCGACGAAGCGAAGGGCTTGCGTTTCAATCCCGCCGATTCGAGGCCAAAATCCATCGGTCCAAAACAAGATTTTCATAAGATTTTTTCGATCCATTTTGGAGCTTGGGTCAGATCTGCTCCTAAGTGGAGCCGATAGCAGGGGAGACTTTCGGCTACTTTTTTCAGGTGATGAAAGACGGGGGGACCGGTATGGGTGAGTTGCCATAGAGTCGAGGCCGTCAGGGGTGCGAGAACCTCATGGGAAGCGATCGGCTCTAGCCAGCTCTCTTGATCTGGTTCAATCTGCAAGGAAAGAATTGCTTTTAAGGGTGAGCTCAACAAGATTTTTTGCGGCTGAAAGGTGTGGTGATAGAAAAACGCCTTTTCTTTTTCGCTGCGCCAAGTGTTAGCGACATGCGCTTTGAGCTCAGGGAACCATTGAAGCGTTCGCTCTTCGATCTTGGCTGAGTTATAGATGCTGTGGACTTGAAGAGGGGACTTATTTCCGACTAAACAATAATCTTCGCCGAGGTATTGCATTCCCGCTTTCATGCAAGAGAGAGAGGTAGTTGATTTCCCTGACCCACTTTTCCCAGCCATTAATACGGCCCCCTGGGGATAGCCAACGGCTGCTGCATGGGTCAATTGGAACCCTTTTGTCTGGAGCCACCAATGGAAGAGCAACTGGAAGGGAGAGCCTCCAATCCACCACGGTAATTTAGTTTGGATTCGATAGAGAGCGAGGTTCCTTTCTTTGTCAAAGAGATGGAGCACTTGAGTGTGAATATCGGCGACCGTGTAGAATCGGTCTGTGTTGTATCCGGTCACCTCTCCTCGCATGGCGCGTGAAACATAAGGCCAAGAGATAGGTGAATCATTCCAGATACAAATGGTGAAATCCACCGATTCTGAAGCTTCTATTCGGAGATGCTCTAAGGCAGGCCCCAAGCGATTGACTAAATCGATACTGGCAAAATGCAAGCAGATGACAAAACCCGCTAAGCGGTAATAGCTCTTGTATTCACCTTTCTCGGTGCTGGAGAGGAAATGGTGATAACATTCATCGAAGAAAAGCTGCGGCTGATCTTCTTTCATCGAGTTGGGGATGTTTCGGGCCAGCCAGCTTCGGTCACTTCGTGAATCGGATCGATTAAGAGTAGATTTTGAACATCGGTATAAGTCTGCATTCTAGGGGGAATATAGTCTCCATCTTGGAAGATGATTTGCGGGGCCGATTCGTCAGGTACGCATAGTTCAATTAATTCCGCTTCGAGCAGCTGATCAATGAAAGAGCGAATGTCGCAAGAGACGTTTACCAAGTCCTGTTTGTAGTGCGAGGCAATGAGTAGAGTGATTTGTTGCAGAGGAATCTGTTTTTCGATCAATTGCCAAATGTCTTTGGCAACATGGAGGAGGGCATAATAGTTGCCCGTATTGAAATCGATCACAATGACCTCTGTGTTGAGGACTTCATAAACGACCCGGGATCGCTGAATGGAATAAGCTATCATGAAATATCTCGATTTTCAAAAAATTCCCTCTTGGTATAGCTGAAATGTGTTCGAATGTAAAATACAATTTTAGCTGAGGGAAGATGCCGCAAAATTTGCATGGATTTTGCGTCTTTGAATTTCTTTTTCGATCGAGGTAATTCTATTGCTTTCCAGAGGATGTCCTTGCAAAACATAATAGATAAATGCGTTGGTAATTGCTTTGGCTTGTTCGTAGAGGGTGATTGCAGAAGACCATTCTGTAGCTCGTAGCTGGCTTTTCATTTGGAAAAATTCGATACCTCCTTGTAATTCTTCTAGAGTTGCCTGTTCGCAAGCGAATGCATCGGCTCTTCTCTCTGCGATCATCCCTTCAAATACCTGTGTGGTGATTCTCATGATAACATACGCGTGATAGATCATGGGGAGGGGGAAAAAAATATGCGCTACGATCAGTACGATTAAATCTATGACCGTATGCATCTGAGAGTCTCGATGATGGATGTGGCCGCATTCGTGAAGAAGGATGAATCGTTGCGACGCTTCTTTTAGATTTCGGAGGGCGGCATTTACGACGACGACATGTCGAGAGGCTAAAGTAGTAAAAGTGTAGGCAGAAGGTCGAGACTCAAGTCCTTTATTTTCCTCAAGCAAAACGAAGGTTTCAGGAAAAGGGCGATTGCCGGGCAGGGGAATAATTTGTCCCCAGCAACTTTGCTGCTGATCATTGGGTAAACTCGTTTCTAAATAGCCATATTTAGAGGCGTTTAGCAGGAATACAAAACTGGTGGTTAACGGATCGATGTTTGAAAGCATAAGTCGTTCTTTTTTAGCCGCGTAAATTTATCTTTTAATGAACTTTTGGTCAAGAAGTGTGTTGAAATAATTCTTGAATAAAGTTTTTTCTTGTCGTAGGATGTCTCTCCTTATGCG
Organism: Chlamydiota bacterium; assembly: GCA_048498835.1. Classification (GTDB taxonomy): domain Bacteria; phylum Chlamydiota; class Chlamydiia; order Chlamydiales; family SM23-39; genus CAITMJ01. The sequence goes on from JBEHXF010000006.1 coordinate 34,655, forward strand.
CATGATCATCTTTCTTTTTATCTTAGCTGGGGTTGGATTTGCACAAGAGCGCTTGTCGTCGCCTCAGCCAATATTGATTACAGGCGTTGCTGGCTTCATCGGCTTTCATACAGCAAGAGAAGCCAATCGACGTGGCTATCAGGTAGTGGGATTTGATCATTTCAATGATTACTATGATCCGGCCCTTAAAATGCGAAGAGCGGAACTTTTGAAAAAGGAGGGAATCGAGGTCTTGACGGCCGATTTGTGTGATTTCGAGCGAATCCGAGAGATTTTTGAAGCTCGCGATTGGGTAGGAGTGATTCATTTAGCGGGGCAAGCAGGCGTTCGAGCGTCCGTTGATAGTCCACAAACTTATATTGAATCCAATATCGTCGGGAGTTGGTTCCTCTTTGAGCTCAATCGAAAGAAAAAAATTCCGATCGTATTAGCCTCTTCCTCCTCTGTCTATGGCGATCAGGATTCTGGGTCTTTTTCAGAATTTGATAGGACGGACGAGCCTCTTTCACTTTATGCAGCCACCAAAAAATCGGTGGAGATGATTGCTCACTCTTATCATGCCGTTCATGGAATGCCAATCACGTGTCTTCGCTTTTTTAGCGTTTATGGCCCTTGGGGACGTCCTGATATGGCTTATTACTCCTTTGCGCGCAATATCGCCAAGGGCGTGCCGATTACTGTCTATGGGCAGGGAGCGCTTTTAAGAGATATGACCTACGTAGATGATGTTGTGCAGGGCATTTTCCTGAGTTTAGAGCAATGTTCAGGCTATCGGATTTACAATCTCGGTTGCTCAGAACCTCGTTCTGTCGCTGAGTTAATCTTTGAATTAGAACGATCGCTTGGTATTCCAGCTCGCCAAATCTATGCTGAAAAACCGAATGCGGATGCTCTTCGCACCCATGCCGATATTTCTAAATCGGAGGCTGAATTGGGATATCACCCGACAGTTTCGCTCCGAGAGGGAATTGAACGCTTTGTCGCTTGGTTTCGCGAATACGAACCAGAGGTGTTTCGATGATTCGTTATTTTTTTCTACTTATTCTTGCTTTATCGGTTTTTGGGCAAGAGCGACACTACTTGAGTATTTGTACGATTTTCCAAAATGAAGCTCCCTATTTAAAAGAATGGATTGAATATCACCGGCTGATGGGAGTTTCTCATTTTTATCTTTATAACAATCGAAGCGAAGATCACTTTCGAGAAGTATTGGCTCCTTATGTTGAGCAAGGAATTGCCGAGCTAAAAGATTGGCCCCCTTTTGCAGTCGATTTAAGCCGAGAGCAAACGCTTCAGGAATGGAGGCAGTATCAACCCGCAGCCTATAATGATTGCATACAAAGCTGCTCTTCCGATTGGTTGGCTGTGATCGATGTGGATGAGTTCATTGTTCCGATGAAACACCCGGATTTGTTGGCCTATTTATCGACATTTGATCGACAAGAAGAGATCGGGGGGATTCGGATCAATTGGCAAATTTATGGCACATCAAAACTTCCCAACATTCCAGAGGGCCAGCTTCTCATTGAAAGCTTGCTGTGGAAGGCGAAGCCCGATTATTTTAAAAACCAGATGGTCAAGTTAATCGTTCGCCCGAAAGCGATTCGGAAGATGATGGTCCATTATGCCGAATATAAAGAAGGGTATTCTTCTTGGCCTAATTACAGTGGACGGTCGCAGCCTCCTCTCTGGATTGATGAGATCCGTATCAATCATTATTGGACCCGCGCGGAAGACTTTTTCTATTCAGTAAAGGGCGGAAGACTCTTAAAAAAACATGAGGAGAAATACCAAGAGGTGGTGGATCGCGATGCAAAGGACTTAAATCTGATATATGACCCGCTATTACTTCCCCTCGCTCCAAGACTTAAAGAGATCCTTCGATATTAGCCTTGTATTGCTTGAGGTATGGTTCCCAAAGATGGGGATAATGGGCTTGAATAGCAGCATCGATATCTTGAATATAGGGCATTGGAATTTGTTTTGAGTGATAGTCGAGATCTTTCCCTTTTGAATGAGAGCCGCCGGTGCTGATGTGTTGTTCATGATAGGAATCAAGAGTCTGCTCGCTCACCATACGCAGGTATTCTTCGTTCAAAAAATCGGGCATGATTTCTCCCAAGAAAGCGACCATTTTAGCCACTTGCTCAACGGGGTTTGCTAAGAGGTCTTCATAACGAATCAATAATCTATGTTCAGGTTCCCATTGATCATAGAGCGATAGATTGGCTATATAGTGTTTGACTACTTCTTTATTTTGTAAAAATAGGTCTCGATATTCCTCAGCACTATTATAACTTAACACCCTTCGATGGATACATTCGCGATAATTTCTTAAAATAAATAAAAGTTTATTGCCATTTTTATTCATTCCATCTAGTTTTTCGGCGTGATGAGTTCTAAAGAGGGGTAGTTTGGAATAATCGAGAGAAATGCCAAGTCGATTATTGGAGGTTACAGAACGATTGATTTGATCCATAAACCAAATTGGTTTATTGGTGGCTGCCTGAATGTAACAAGAGGCTAAATTTGTTCCAGATCGGGGAAAGGTGAGTAAAAATTGCTGGTTCATCTCTGCTAAGGAAACTGGATGAGGCAATGCACTGAATCCCTGGATTGTAAAGAAGAGACAGAGGATGTGTGTGAACCGTTTCATGCAGCTTACCAGTTGTTATCTTGTTCATATCCTAAGTCAATCAAGGCCTGTCCTAGCCTTCTTTTGAAAGCATCCTTGTGCATCGGTTTAAAGAATGATTTCCACGCTCCTATTTTACCCTCACGGAAGGTGCTTTGGTAATCTTTAAAGTCTTTCTTTCCAAAGGGATTATCTGTGTTGCCGTATAGATGGAGCGCTAGACTTTCAATTTCATTGTCAGAGAAAAACACACCGATGTGATTCGCGATCTTTCGCAGCGTTTGAAGTTGTTTTTCTCTCTCTCCACCTCCCTCAACGCCAATGAGGTCTTCATAGCGGCAAATCAAGATAGCCGGATTAGATGATAAATACACGGCTTGGTGAGCTACCTTTTGCAACCCGAGTTGAAGGTTGATTTTAGGGGGCTGTAATTCATATTCCTGCTCGATGACAAAGAGGAGTTGTTGATCAAAGTCTAGCTCTTTAAAGGCAGCTAATTTTTGGGGAAAATTGGTAAACTCTGGCCAGGTTCCCTTTAAAATTTGGTGCACGATAGAGACACTCACATCGCGTAAATCGCGGATGCCGAGAATTTGTTTTACGGGCGAGTTGGAATAGTAGGTGAGGAGGCTTTCCGATAAGACGCAATGAGTATAGGGGAATTGGCTTTGGTTATACCACTCTGCAAGCGAAGGGGATGTCGTATGCCAGGCGGGAGTGAAGCCCGTCATAAAATGCAGCGTTTTGATCAGAAGATGAGACCCGGCTTTGGGAACGGTAAAGAGGGCAAAAGGTTCTGGGCGAGAGTCCTGGACTTGGTAAGCTCCAAGCTTAGCAATGAGGAAGCACAGAAGAAGGGATAGCCCCTTTTTGTTCATATTTTCTAACCCTTCTTTGATGCACCAACACGGCGCTTGTAATGAGGAGTAGCAAACTCAAAACGAAAAGGTTGAATTTTAGAACGTTGTGACAAATTTTTGAAAGAGAATTGATTTGATTTTTTAGACTGTCGGGAATTTGATAGTGCCGTACTTCTGGCAATTCTTTGAGCCAACTGTTATCCCATTGGTGATTGGCAAAGAGAAAATGGTGATCTTGAAGAGATTGTACGATTCGCTTCGGATATTTATCGGGGAAAACAGCCGCTGCCGGAAAGATCAAGATATTTTCGGTTCCATTTAGCTCATTGATCGCGTCGTGAAAGCTATCAAACGTCCGAATCAATGTCCGCAATAAAGAGGAAATTCGGTCGTTATACGGAAGCATCTGATCGGCATCCTCCCATCGCTCATGAATTTTCTCCATTGTATTTAGTAAGACTGGGTGTTTGGATTTAGAACCGATTAAACAGTTCGTGATAATCACCTCTTTTTTATAGAGAGGGCTTGGATGAAGTGGTTCAAGAGAGGCAAAGAGAGAAAGGTGTCCGCAAAGGGGCGAAAAGGTGCGGTAACATTCAATATCGTGGTCGACGTAGATGCCACCTTCTTGGTACAAAATCTCATAGCGAAGGAGATCGGAGCGCTCGCCCCAATTTTGTGCCTTTGGGTAAAGAGATCCGATATGAGGCATTTGTAATTCAGAAAACAGATGTTTTTCCATCCCTTCAACGGGAACTTCTCGAGCCAAATCGTCGGTCCAAAACTTAAAAACCCAGTTGGGGTGAAATGCTTTCCAACTCAAGATGTTTTTAATCGATTTTTCAGGAAAGGGATTTTTCCCTCCCCAAATGAAATGAATGACATGCGGAATTTCAATTTTTTGGGTTGGCTGAGTTAGTTGCTGAAATGAGGTTGAAAACAATTGATGGCAGAGTTGGATGCATTGTTCGTCTTCATCACCGAGTGGTTTAGCTTTCAGTCGATTCCATTGATAAAAAAGGTTGGTTTGTTTCGCCTTCTTTATTTGGAGAGATTTGAAAGTGGGATAGAGAAGAGCGAGTGCTACGCAGAATGAACCGAATTGAACAATTCTAAAGAATTGTTTTTTTTTCATTTTTGAGAATAAAAAGACGAGCAGCGCTCCGTTAATCAAAATTAGGCCCGCGATTGCGCCGCTCACTTTTAAGGCTCGAGAGAGCGATTTTGTCAACCTGTGACTCGTCCAGTGTTTCTCAATGAGAGCGCCTTGGATTTTGCAGTGTTCAGTTGTTAGATTAGGGTATTTTTGAAATCGCTTAAAACAAACCCCGGATTGATCAAGAGGAGAGATTTGAGTCGTGAAAACTTGATCGGGCAGGATAAAATCGGCGGGTAAAATGTTGTTTTTTAGTCCTTTATAACGAGGCGCTGCGCCCTCAATCGAACAGAGATCCGAGGAGATAAAATGATCGTATTGATAGGTGAGAAAATTGAGAGATTTACAAGCTAACATATCAGGGTGGATCCACACTCCCCCTTCTTGAAAGAGAATTTCCTGTTTTAGTTCCTCCAGATCAACCTTTGCTGGATGGATTTTACAAATTTTGACATCCTTGAGAGAACATTTGGCATTGGTCCATACCTTAAATGTCCAATGAGGATGAGCCATTTGCCAGCTCTTAATCGATTCGACTTCTTCTTTAGATAGCGGTTGTGGATCGAGATGAATCCAATGGAACGTTGGAGGAATTTTTCTACTTGAAGTGCACTCTCCCTGAAAGATGAGAGCAAGTAGAAAAATAAAGATCCATTTGGTCATTTCGCTCTCTTGGCCGACGTTTGGGCGGATGTGCGAAGTGTACCGAAAATCGCGCTTAAATTTCCATCTATGAATCTATTTTTTTCGATAGAAACGTAGATGACCTCCATCTTCAGGAAACTGATCGAGAATAATCGTATTTGTGCTGTGTTTGGGAGAGATTCCTTTTTCGCCAATGTGGGCGACGCGATTCACTGTTGTTTGAAGACGGGTATAGCCGGCAAGCCAGATAGAAAAGGAGGTGATTTGATCTTGATTCATTGGAATCTCTCCATTCGGCGACCAACTTTTCACCCAGTAAATAGAATTCCACTGTGGAGAGTCAAATTGCGAAAGGATGGCTTTGCGATCATGCGATTTTGCCGTTTTTTGAATCCACTTCTGGTAGTCAAGAAAGGTTGGGCCATTTTTGGGTTTGGACCTCGCTCGTTGGTATTCTTCTCTACCCAATAAAGGGTCGATAAAGGTCTCATAAGTTGATAATAGAGGGCGAATGTCCTCCCAGACATGTCTTCGTAGCGCATAGGTGACCATCGTCCAATGAGGAGTTACTTCGCGCACCTGAGACAAGATCGCTTGTTTTTCTTTTCGACTGAGTCGGCAATTAGACCAAAGTTGGACAGTGCCAATGTTCGTGTATCGTTCATGAGCCCAATCATCTAAGCTGAGAAGAGTTTCGAAATAGCGATTCGAGAGAAGGAGATCTTCTTCTAACACAACGATTCGATCGAAGTGACACCAATCAAAGAGAAAGCGTTTAGAATCGATATGATTTTTCGGACAGCCATAATTGATTTCTCTGGCAATCACGTGTTTGTTTTGAATGGGGGAAGCATTGATTAAAGCCCAGTTTTCAGCTTGCTCTTGGGGAGCTCCGCCATCGAGGAAAAAGAAGAATGGAAGAGTTTGCGATTCTGGATTTTGAGCAATTGAATCCAATAACTGTTTGAAGTAATGGGGACGATTATAGGCAACCACAGCAACGGCTGTCCCATGTCCTGTTTTTTTGGCATAGTCAAAATAGGCAGAGTCATAACCGAATAAATAAACACACGCTACTAGGAACGCTATTGTAAGTCTCATTGCTGCCGTCCGACGTTGATCAGTTCAAATCCTTGCTCTTTTGCGTATGCAGGAGGAAATAAGTTTTTAAAATCTGCTATTTTCCGTTCGCCGACAAGCAATGCTATTTTTGCCAAATCGAGATTTTTGATTTGAGTCGATTCATTGAGCACGATGAGACATTCAGTTGCTTTTGCGGCTTCGTAGGGGCAATTGAAGCACTGGATTTGTGGGAAAAACTTTTGTAAAAGTGGCAAGGCGTGCGGATCATATGCGCGGATCGTGTGGCCTTGATCTAAGAGACTCTGGATAATGGAAAGAGCAGGAGCATGACGAAGATCATCTGTATTTGCCTTAAAAGCTGCACCTAAAATAGCGATTTCTTTTGGCTTTTCGCCGATAAATTGAGTCAATCGCTCGATTGTTCCCTGAAGATGTTGCTGATTGGAGGCGATAGCCTGATGCGCTAGCGTGGAAAATAGGCCGTGATCTTCAAAAATTCTCGACAAGCCCAGCGTATCTTTTGGTAGGCAGGAGCCTCCATAGCCGCAGCCCGGCTTTAAGTCTTTGGTAGGCAAGATGATCTCACTTCCCGCTATTCCGCGAGCTACCGTTTCGATATCGGCTGAGAAAATATTGCAGAGGCGGCTGAGCTCATTGATGTAGGAAACTCGAATTGCCGAAAATCCATTCCAGCCATACTTGATTAATTCAGCTGTTTCCGGAGTTGTTTCGATCACATCGATGAGGGGATTGCCATCGATCAAAGGTTGGTATAATGCTTTAAGCGGCTCTCCCTGCTCTAAAAAGCGGGCTCCAATGACAACGGGATTGCGAGATTCAAGATCGGCAATGGCCGATCCTTCTCTCATAAATTCGGGGTTATAAACGAGGTGTATCTGTTGATTATTTTTTAGTCGCTCTTCCAATGATGCAATAGATCCGGGTGAAACCGTACTCTTAATACAAACCGTGCGGGGAGTCAGGGGCATTTCAGCGATTCGATCCAATACATGCGCGATCGCAGTCAAATCGCATCGCCCTTTTGCATCGGGCGGAGTTCCGACACAGATAAAGAGCAGTGGAACATTCTCGAGGGCTTTTAGCTCTGTTGTAAAGAGGACATTTGTTTGAAAGAGCTCCTGCAGGCCAGGTTCGTAAATAGGCAAAATACCCTTTTTCAAGGAATCGATTTTCCCTTGATCAACGTCGACGCAAATGACTTGATGCCCCCACTTTGCGAGCATTCCACTCAAGACTAGGCCCACATAGCCAGAGCCCACCACTCCAATGGTTTCGGCCTGAATGGCTACACAAAACAAAAGCCAAAAAAAGACCTTTTTCATGGAGTTACCCGATAAATGGTCAATTTATCATCGCCATAGTTGCTCACCCCCAAATACTGTCCATCTGGAGAAAAGCTAAGTCCATGTGGAAAGCTCAGTTGCGCACCAGGATTTTGAAGGACAATAGCAGGTGTTCCAAGCGTGCCCGATAAAGGATCGAACGTCATACGGTAAACACAATCTCCATTTTGATCAGTTGTATAGACAGCCGTTTGGGCTGGGTGGATGGCAATTCCTTCGTTGCTTCCATTCAAGACCTGCATGCTCACTGGCTTTTTTCCAACATTTCCATTCGCAGAATTGAAGTGATAGACGGCCACTCTGCCTTTCATAATCGGATCGGATAAGCCGGCATTCAATCCATAGGCAATGACTAAAAACCGATTGTCCGATGTAAAGCTTAGCGCCTTCGGTTTTATATTTTTTATCGAGATCGGTCTCGACTCAACTAATCTTAGTTCCGATTCTTTTATCTGGTAAATATTCAATCTGCCCGGTTCGCCGATCGTTACGCAGGCGAAATAAGATCCGTCCGGAGAAAAGGCTCCGTCATGCACGATCTGATCAGCTTCATCGGAAGAAACAGCAAGAGGCTCTGTTGCTGTCACTTGATAAAGAGTGATGATTTTCATCCCCGTAATGGCCAGAAGAGAGCCGTCTGGTGAGAAAATCACCCGCTCGGGATTTTTCATCCCATTCCCTTTTATTGAACAGCGGCTAATCGATTGGATTTCTCTTCCATCGAACTTCAAAAACCAAAGCATGTGATCGAGGAGATTGACGCTAGCTAAATACGACCCATCGGGCGACCACTTAATATCGCTACTGGTTGCGTAGCGGCTTCGATGGCCAAGTCTTAAAGGCTTACCTGTTGGATGAGTGAGATAAGAATCGGGAAAGGCATACACGCTGATGGGTTCAGAGGAGATGTTCTCCGCTTGTAAACTAAAGCTAAGAAGCGCAATGATGAGCCATTTCATAATGGGAAAGCATGTTATTGAAAAATTTGCATATATTTCAATAAATATTTAAAAATAGTGATCGCCCTGTCAGAAAAAAATAGACCCATGCGAATTTTACTTCTATTTCCTATCTTTCTCTTTGGCGTCTCTGATCAGTATGCTTTTCGCGCCGTTGATCCCATCCTGCCTATCGATCAATTGCAATTCGAAAACGACTATAGTCCAATCAATGCGCACGCAAAGGGGATGTCCAACATTTTCTACCTAAAGCCTCTCTTGAGAATTGATCCGAATCGCTGGATCAAGCTCTACCAAGGAATGCGCTTTCAATTTCAACTCCTCTCTACCCCTCATTCCTCTACAACTCATCAAACCACAAACCTAGGCGACACCCAATGGTTTGATCTTTTTCTTTGGACGGGCAAGTGGTGGGAAGTGGGGATTGGCCCCATGGCCATTTTCCCCACAGCTCTAAGCTCCTCCACAGGCCAAGGGAAATGGCAATTGGGTCCTGCCTTTGGTTTCTTGTTGCAACTGCATAAAACCCAGCTCGGCCTGCTCGCGCAAAATCCAATTTCCTTTGCGGGCAATTCCCATCGACCCGATCAAAATTATCTCCTCTTCCAACCCTATTTTTTTCAACACCTGGGCCGGGGATGGTATCTCATTTCTAATCCTCAATGGACTCTCGACTGGCTTCATCACAATTACAAAATTCCACTCAATTTTGGTGCGGGAAGAGTGTTTGGGATTGGCCAGCAGATGTTCAGCGTCAATTTACGCGCTGAGGGGATGGCTTATGAAAGCGCCCGCGGCTACGTTCCCGAATTCACCCTTCAACTATTCTTCAGCCCTCTTTTTGAAAGAGAGTGAACGCTTTTCATTTCACGGTTTGATCTTGTTCTAAGTCTTTAAAAATAAGGTCCTTAAAAAATTCTAGAAAAATTCCTGTTTTTGACTTAGCTGTTCAATATTTCTGTCTGTTCAATATATATTGAACAGTGTAATATAGCGAACAGAAGGGGGCGAAATGAAAGGTCGTTTTCTAGTAAGTTCCAATGAAGATCCAGCAGAAGGGAATGTCTATGCAGACAAGTCTTCCCTTGTCCTTGACTGGCTACTTCGAGAAGGGATTGCCAAAGAAAGCTTCTCATTGAGAGAAGTTGCTAAAGAAGCGGGCGTAAGCCTTGGTCTAGTTCAACGTGTTTTTAATATTCTAGTAATGAAAGGACTTCTGCAAGTTGAAGGAGTAAGAACTGCCAAGAGATTTTTCTTTAACAAACCAAAAGAGCTTCTAGAAAGCTGGCTAGAGCACTATAGCATCGTGAAAAAATGCAAAGTCAGAACCTATCGTTCAGCTCTTTCGGATAAGTCAGAATGGTTCAAGGCTTTAAAGAAATCTGGACTTGGAGCTGACGTGATCTTGGCGCTTCATTCAGCAGCCGAAGCACTTAAGTTTAAGAATACCAATCTGGAAGGCCTAGAATTGTATGTCCTTGACCCTTCGATTAGAGCGAAATTGGAAAATGCTTTGCAATTAGAGCCTCAAGAAAGAGGGTATGAGGTTTTGTTGATCGAACCTTACTACAAAATGTTACTCAAGCAAAATAGAAAGGATGGTAAAGAAATTGGCATTTGCCCGCTTCTCCTTACCTTTTTAGACCTTTACCATTTCCCTCTACGAGGACAAGAGCAAGCAGAATTTATAGCAAGTCGAGCCCCAGCGCTGAAACGCATCTATAAAAAACCTTAAGATCAAATGAAACAGATTCAAGAAGACAAGATCATTTCAGAATTTTTAAAGTCACTGGGACCATGGGGAGAGTTCGTTGTTATCGGAGGTGGTTTTGCTCTTTTTATTTACAAGCTTTATCTCGCCGATCCCAAGCTCGAGAATCTCCCTGTTGGAACGCGAGATATTGATTCCTTAATTCCCAGAAAAGTCCCTGAGATTTCTAAAAAGAACATCGCCAAATGTCTCAATGAAGCGGGTTTTATTCATGTCTTTAAAGATGTCGATATTCCTGCGACAGAAAGTTTTGTAAAAGAGATCGATGGCGTAGAAGTAGAAATCGAATTCTTGACCGATTCAGCCACCCGCGAGGATAAGAATAAAAATGTCGTGATTGCAGGGATTGTTGCTCAGCCATTGAGCTACTTGAGCTTAAGCCTGCAAACGACAATGGCATTTCGAACCTATTCAGGAGAAGCGGGAAAAGTCGTCTCACCTGGGGCATGGATTTTTCATAAAGGACTTACTTTTACCAGGCGGAAAAGCTCGTCAAAGATGTTTAAGGATCTCTATGGGATCTGGTACGTAGCCACGCAGTTGGGAGATTTTTCTGATCAAACGCTTGCCGAGTTTGCTTTCCTCTCTAAACAGCACCCCAAATGGCAGCAGACATTTCAAAAGCAATTGTCCAACTGGATGAATCAAGCTTCTCCCACTGAATGGTCTAAACTGGAGGCTCAAGACCCATCTGGAAAGCTAAAAAAACTAGGCTTTGAACGATCTGTGAAGATGCTTGTTACGAGCAGAATATAGTAAAGAAGGTAACTAAGAGGATTGGTTAGTTAACTCAGTGACCGACTATTTCCTTGTGAATTAAGAAGTTCGGTGCTTTTTTTGTTTTTTCATCACTAACGCCATTTTTCGTTCCACTGTTTGCACTAGAATCCAATCATTTACAACTAAATTCCTGCTACAACAATAGCAGCAAGCTTGGAGCAGAAAAAAAGCCTAGAGAAGACAGAACAGAAGCCGCATCGGCGCATTCCTCTGCCCGCAATTTTTGCGGTGCAAAATTTGGGGCAGGCTGGACTTGAACCAGCGACCGACGGGTTATGAGTCCGTCTTTTTGCCTCACTGGTCATCTCTGACCATCTGTTCACATCACTATGGTACAAAGACTTAAGTGTTGTAGTCAATTGAAGAAAGTTGTTGTCAGCTGACACGAATAGGGCCTCACTGTGCCGCCAGTGTGCCTTGATTGAAGGGAGCTCAAGGATCGTGTATACTGTAGGCTCGTAAGCTGGATTTTCTAACTGTTCCAGTAGTTCCATTATAAAAGAAAAAAGAGAAGAGCATGAGTCGATATGTAGTCTTTGATTTAGACGAGTTAACAGCCTTGAGATTTCAAGATTTATGCAATGCACTTTTGCTCAAGCATTTTAGTCAGCTTATAGATTCTATGGTAAGGCCTGGGAGAGACGGTCAATGTGATGGTAAATCGGAAATGCTCCCAGTCCACTACGCCGACTTATTTAAAGAACCCCTTGCCTACCGGGCTCCTAATGGGCAGGAGACTTTGTGGGTGTTTCAATGCAAACATACGCAAGCGGAAGATGAAAAGTCCAGGCAAAACGCTGTCCTCCAAGCGCTGCAAGATGAGATCAAAAAATGGGAGAAAAAAATCAAACGCCCAACTCACTATATTTTGTTAACGAACGTGAATTTACGGAATTCTAATCGTGAAAAAATTATTGACAAAGGTCGGAAGTTTTTCGGCCATTTTGATCTTTGGCATGAACCTAAAATTTCTGGGTTTATCTCTGACAATTCCGCATTTCAAAAAGCATATTTTCCAAATAGACTGAGTAATCTTGATATTGCAACGCTCGCATTGGCAATGGAAAGGGCAGAGAAGGTGATTGAAAAGGCTGATAGGCAGGCATCTGATGACGGAATAGATCCACTCAAACTTAACGAATATGATACCAAAGCATCGGTCCAAGCGTTAGTGGACTATGAGATTCGGTTCTACAAAGCAAATCAATCTTTTAGCCAGGCACTTCAATTATCTGAGACGTATCGGAAGTGTCCAAATGAATGGACTGCTTACTCCTACATAGCAAAGAGCGATGGAATCTTAACTCTTTCTGAAAATATCGAAGGAATTAAATGGCTGAATAGTTTGATTGCACGCAATGAAGTCAAAGTTGAAGAGTGGTCTCGATTTCTCGGAGAAGAAGTAACGCGTGGCGATATCGTCATGGTATTGAAGTGCAATCCAGACGCGCTCTCTCAGCTGTCCGTTTGTTTAGATGCAATTTTTAACATAATCTCTTCTGCAACCCCTGCCTATGTGCAGGTGGATAGATACCTAAGGGATATAGAGTCAAAAATTCTACGTGATCTACGGGAAAGCAAGATTCAAGACGTGCAAGATGGATTGCGGCAGCTTTACCGTATGCGTCAAAGCTATGCTGCCGCTAAGGCGGAATATTCAAGTGCTTTCTATCCTAATGCACGTACCCTGGCAGGGAAACCTATGGTTGGGTGGGATTTCCTCAATTTATGGGGAAATGTTTTCAGAAATATTTACGATGTTGCATTAGGCGAAAAAATGCCCGACGCGATTTATGAATTGCTGTGGTCTATTCCTTTTGTAGCTTGTGGTGATGCGATTAGGCAAAGGCGTAGCAGAGAAGCCCTTAAGCTGGATTTAGAAGTTCTTAAAGTCCCATTGGGCGCAGTCGTTAAAGAAAAGAACTCTGACTTCTTAACAATGTTCTTGGACAAACTAGAAAATCTTGCACAAGAGCTTTCTGATACTGACGTTAATATCGAGTTACCGTCTCAAGCGGAGTGGGCTATTGCTATTGCCTCTGAGTTAACGCGATATATTGCAGATTTGGGCTGGCTTTCTCTGTCTCAAAAAATTCCACAATTGCCTCTAGACCAGCTGGAAAGATTTCTCGGACTAGCTACCTCCCTCTCTTTTGATTCCTTGTTACACAAATCTGGCTCGGCTTTAAAAGATAGTTATCTCATACGGAAAGAGTCTCAGAATGCGCTTGGCATGTTAAAGAGGGAGTACATATTTGCCTGGGCAACTTTTTCCTGGTCACGAGAACGCGAGCTGGGCTCTTATGATCCAGCTATTGCCATACGATTATTAAGACAGTTAAAAATGTCAGACGTTGTGACTTTCTATAGCAGCAATAAATTCGCCAGGAGCGGTTGGATTACGGAATGGTTCATTCCATACGGTAAGCGCATAGATTGGTCTTTAGCGATAGATCATGATGTGAGAGAAGCTCTACAATTAGCAGCTTTAATTTTACCCATCGAGGTCAAAGATTTTAGCGGTCTTATTGAATTAGCGGATCGGTCATGGTCTAAGACATTCTTAGAAGAAATGCAAAAGCTATCTACTCAACTGACTTCCAGAGGATTAGAAATCGATTATCCGCAACGCCTTACAGTTCTGGAAGAAGCCATTTCTTGGCAAGAATCTCATTTGAAGGCTTTGTTGGCTAAGCAACCATTATGCGAACGAAGAGTTGATGAAGTACGCGAAGAGTTCAAGGAAAGGCTTCTGCCCAAAAGCAAAGAGGGGGTTCTCTACTCTATAGCAAATATCGGCAGTCGTCCCGATCTTAAACCAACTCATGCTGTAGGGCCCTACTTCCTAGAGAACAAGAGCTATTTCGTGGATCAATTAGGTTCTGTCTCTTATTTGAATAACGGGATTGGGGATAACTGTGCCAATTTACTTAATGTGCAGAGAGAACAGTTGCTTGTTGAGTCTGCAAAAAAATCTGCTGTCATGAAAGAATACGATCTTAGTAAATTAGAAGGAATGCTGAAAGAAATCAGTGAATTATATAAATCCGACTATTACATAATTGTTTCGCAAAGCATGCTGCCACAATTTATGGATTCACCTCAATTTCACCCTAGAAAAGCTGGGGAAAATAGACAGTTTTATGGAACGATTGGCGCATTACGTGTAGTATCTTCTGGTGAATTACAACATGGAGAAATACTTATCGTGCCTCATCTAGGTTTTGTTTGGTATGCAGATAAAAAAGTGACGGATCTGAATATTGCCCTAATTGATAAAAATTCAGCACTAGGAAAACGAATTGTTGAGGCCAATCCAGACATCTCTTTGGAAGAGAGTGTCTTGCTTGATGGAAGAGAAAGGGGAGTGATGGTTATCCATACTAATGTCTCTTGTTGGCATTATAAAGAGCTCTCTCAAGATAGCGTACAATAGATCTGGGTGCTCAATATTCAAAAGAGTCAATCAACATGAAATCAATAAAACTGCCCTTTGGCCTAAATGAAGATAACGTTTTTGTTCATATTGCTGATGTAGAAAGTGGCAAAAAATGCAGCTGTGTTTGTCCAGATTGCGGATCTCCGCTGATTGCAAGCAAGGGTATCAAAAACCAGCATCACTTCAAACATGTTGCTGTTAAGGAATGTGAAGGCGAAAGTGCAGTCCATCGGGCAGCCAAACAAATTATAATGGAAAGAAAACGAATAACGCTCCCGAGATGCGTGGTGAGCGTCTCGAGAAGGGACTCGAGGGGAATAAAACATACCGAGCAGAAAGTCCTTGTAGAGGATGGAAAGATTATAAACTTTGATTCTGTACAAGAAGAAAAAGAGCTACATGGGGTCAGGGCCGACATTCTAGCGCAGAAAGGGGATACACAGCTCATTGTTGAAATTTTTTATCGTCATAAGGTGGATGATCAAAAGCGTAAAAAAATAGTCGATGCCAACGTATCTTCTATAGAAATCAACCTATCCGATCTGACACCAGAAAATGTCAAAGATTGGGAAACTTTTTGGACATATCTCAACAATCCGCAGCATATTCAATGGTTGCATAACGCCAAAGCTCTTCACTTTAACTCAGAGCTTGAGAAGCAATTAGCAACAAAGATCCAAGAGCAAGAAGCTAAATATAAGCAGGAAGCAGAAATTGCGGAAGAAAAACGAATGAAACAGATGTCTGCACATTCTTTGAATGATTTGAGGGGATCACAGAGCAAGCAATATTCAGAACCTAGTAGCCGACTTCTTTTAATGAGTAGACCGCCTTTGCGGAGAGCTCCTCCGCCTATTGACCAGGTACGCGTGTCTCCAGGAAAGCTCAAGAGAAATCAGAATCAATCCTTTGGTCGTAAAAAATTCAGATTTTAAATCCAGCTGAGGATCTATCACTCTTAATAAGCCTTAAAAAAGTGAAAGCTCTTTTTTCCTGCTTACGGACCAGATCGAATCCGATTTTAGTGAGTGTCTCTTCAAAGGCGTCAAATTTCTGAAACCGCAAAGTTGTTTCTGCTATCCAATCCTATTAGTTTGAGTGAACAGAAGGTCTGCTGGGACGAGCTGCTACACATAGGGTCTTATTGTGCCTTATAAGTGCCACAGAGCATTTTACGAGTCAATGGGGTGGCTTGCGTTTGCTTGTAACCTATTGTGGAACAGTATCTTAAAGATATTGGGGCAGGCTGGACTTGAACCAGCGACCGACGGGTTATGAGTCCGCTGCTCTAACCATTGAGCTACTGCCCCTCAAAGGGTAATGAGATTAACCGATGAAACAACTCTTGGCAAGGGGGGAAGCAAAAAGTGGGGGGCTTAAAGGGTGAACTTGACTTTTTGAAAAAATTGCCTATACTCTTTCCCTCTATGAAATATCCTTCATTGAGTCACACGCTCGTAATTGTTCAGTTTTTTCTCGTTTGCTATTTCCTTTATGCCACTCAAGATCTGAGAAAAAAAAGCGCAAAATATGACAAAAGACAGACTGCTATTTTGTTGAGAAACGAAGCGCTAAATCGAGAAATCTTTTTAGCTCTTGAAAAACAAGCGGGAAGTCGAACTTTTCCTCCTCAAATCAAACATCTGCCTTTTGCTGACGAAGAGGGAATGATTCTCGGTGTGCGCGAGGTGGATATTCCCGGGGTTGTTGCACCTTATAATGCCTCCTTGATTAAGGAAGAGGGGAAGTATCACCTTTTTTTTCGTTATGATGTACCTGTAATTGGCAACGAAGAAGTGCCCTTTAAGACGAGCATCGGCCACGTGGAGTTAGATGGCGATTTTCAACCTCTTGCCCCTTATACGAAAATTGATACGCGAAGCGATTTTTCAGAAGATCCCCGGGTTTTGTGGAATGATGGCAAGTGTTTGCTAGTTTACAATGATATTGTAGTTGATTTTCCCAAAGCCAGGGGCATTCGAAGCGCTGTCTATGACCTAAAAACGAAAGAAGTGGAGTCAATTACTGCTTTTGAGCGGCGAAAATTTAAGATAGAGAAAAACTGGATGCCTTTTGTGGTTGATGGAAAAGGTCTTCATTTTGTCTATACCATTAGCCCTCATGAGGTTTGTCACCAGAGTCCTTCTAGTACTAAAATGCGGTCGTTGAATTCGAATGTGATTGAAGAATTGACGGATAGGGATTGGAGCTTGATGTGGGGCAGGCCACGGGGAGGTACTCCGCCTCAGCTTGTCGATGGTGAATATCTCAGCTTTTTTCACAGCATGTTTGAAGATGCCATGGGATTTGTCTGGTATGTGATGGGCGCTTATACTTTTGAACCAGTCGCTCCCTATCGTATTACGAAGATTTCTTCCCATCCCATTCTTTTTAAAGGGATCTTTGATGCGGCGCACAAACACACGGCAAATCCGAAAATTCGGTGTCTCTATCCTTCGGGCTTCGTTCTTGAAGAGCGAGATGGAAGGGAAGTTTTGCAGGTTTCGTGTGGAGAAAACGATTCAATAACGAAAATCATCACTTTTGACAAAGAAGCACTCTTTCAATCTTTGAAAGCGGTCGATAAAAAAAATAAACTTTAAGGAAATCATGAAGCAGTTCTTTATTCCTCTTCTCTTGCCGGTTTTTTGTGCAACTTCTCTTAACGCTGACGTGTCCGCGCCAGAGCAGCAATTCCTCTCTCAAAATATTGAGAAGGCAAAATGGAAAGCATTGATGGCCATGGATGAATTAGAAGGATGGTGCACAAAGCATAAGGCTACAGTTTTAATGGATTTGATCGCTGCTGTGCATCCTAAGGTGATTGTGGAGGTCGGGGTGTGGGGTGGAAAGTCGCTGATTCCCATGGCCTTTGCGGTAAAAAAAGTATCGAATGGCATGGCGTATGGGATTGATCCTTGGAGTAGCGTCGAATCGGCGAAAGAAATGGAAGGGGTAAATAAGGATTGGTGGAGTAAAGTCGATCACGAAGCGATCTATCAAGGTTTGGTAGAAAAAATTTCCAAATTTAAGCTCGGCAATTCGATTACCTTGATTAGAAAAACATCGGAAAAGGCCGATCCCATTGAGAATATCGACATTTTGCATATCGATGGCAATCATTCTGAAAAAACCTCTTTTTATGATGTAACGAAATGGGCGCCTCTTGTTCGCAGTGGTGGCTTCATTGTTTTTGATGATATCACGTGGGGAACCACAACACGTGCAGTGGATTGGTTAAATAATCATTGCGAAAAAGTGATGGAATACCGTGAAGATAGCGTTTGGGGAATCTGGCGCAAACCTTAAGAGGGTGTTCTGTGTAACATTCTTAAATAATTAGAGATAAAAAATATCAGCGCAGAGAAAAAGCAGAGGCGCTGAGACGCAGAGTGCAACCGAAAAGAGAATCATTTCTTTTTTCTCTGCGTCTCTGCGTTCTCTGCCAGCGCGTTTCGCGCTCTCTGCGCTGATATTTTTCTTCCTCATCTCCTCAACCTGAATTGAAGATTCATTGTAGAACACCCTTTCAGGCAGCTGAATCAGCTGCCTTTCAAGATAATCTCTATTGATAATTTGGCGATCCGTTATCTGAGGATGCTCGTGGCTGAGTAGATACCACATCGTCCAGGACGGTATAGAGATTGATTTTAGGTGGAAAATAGAATTCCATATCATAGGGAAGGAAGAGGTGGTACTGCTTGAAAAAGTCTAAAATCTTTTTCATGCCACTTCTTCGCACAATCACCGAATAGGAGCCGTAACGTAGCCCAATTTTTCTAAAATCTTTGCTAATCTTTTTTCTCACATAAAGTCTATTAGGATTGGGAGGCGTAAAATTGGGGCGTAGGGCGAATCCTCGGCATTCGACATATTGTCCTTGTTGGTCTTTAGTGTCTTGGTCGGTGAATAGTAAATCCCACTTTTGTTTTCCCACTTGCTCATCCAATCGTTCAATCAACTCCGACATCAGGTGGGGATTTTGAATGACTTCAATATCGTCTTCCATCACCCAAATAGTCTCATAACCTGAATCGTAGGCATCTTGAAGAACAGAGAGATGACTGAGAATAATGCCAATGGCTCCCCGAGACATACAATGGCAAAAGTAATTTCTTCCAACGACCTGCATTACCTCATGATGAGGTAGGAAATTTCCATCGGGTAGATAAGCTGTGCCCCAAAGGGTTTTGGTGAAGCTCGGCTCATATTTGACGCCTAAATCGTTGACAGCTTCTAAAGAAAGCTCCCAACCATTTACTGCTGAAAATCGGTAGGGATGGATCCCATAAGGGAGAAGCTCTTGGACAGAGTGAGCCCATTTTTCTGGTCTTTGATCGAGATTGATCACATAGATAAAATCGACGTTTTTTACTTGCTGGGTTGGAATTTCAGATTTATCAGGAGCTGGTTTGAAGTAGCTCTGTAGATCAGCCTCTAAATGAAAGAACGATAGGGTGAAAAGGGTCAGAAAATGTATTTTTTTCACTTGTTTTCCTTTTTGAAATTTAAAAATTTTGCAAGGAAGACATTTCTTTTGCAATAAATTGTTTTTGAGCTTGAAAATACTGCGAGATGTTTTATGCCTATCTAGTCTGTTTTCTCTTTTGTCTTCTAAATGTGGAAGCTGTGAAGTTGATTCCCACTCATAGTCGCTCTCATAACTTTCAGATTATTCAACCCCATGATGTAGGGGCTAATTACCAACTTTTAAAACTCGCTGACGAGGTGTTTAGAAAGCACGATATCATTTATTGGGCATGGGGAGGAACGTTATTAGGAGCCGTTCGTCATGGGGGATTTATTCCTTGGGACTTTGATACCGATGTGTGCATTTATAAAATGGATGAGCAAAAATTGCTCGAATGTGCTGCTGATTTTGCTTTTTTTGACGTTCATATTTTAGCCGATCCAGAATGGGAAAATCACTATCGATTAAAACGGCTATATGAAGAGAAGGAAGTATTTGGCCACGTCGATGTCTTCATGATGAAGAATATCGAGGGGAAAATTCACTATATTTATAAGCCTAGAGAGCAAAATAACCACTTTTTTCTTCCTGTGGAAGTGGCTCGTTTTGTTCGCATTCCCTTCGGCCCCATCACCATTACAGCTCCACATGATTATATGAGTTATCTCTATCGCGGGTATGGCTCAGATGGCATGGAAGTTGCTGAAATCATGTACACAAAGAATCCGAGGTCGGGAAGGGATTATCCTAGGTTTAGAATCAAAAACTTCAAGCCTGCCATCTATGAAGTGATCTACAAAGAGATCCCTTTGGATGACACGCCTCTATTTCCCGACTCAGTGCGGTAAAAGATAAGGTGGCGAAGAAGTGTCTGTGATTGGGACTTTTACTCGCTTATAGCGCATTTCCGTTGCATGGTTGTGCCAAAGGTAGGCTGCGATTTTCCAGTCGGCACCGTATTCTCGGCTTAATATGTTTTCATAATTTCTCGGAGCAGGAATGGTCAATGGTCCGAAGGGGAGAAAAAGGGGAGGCATTTTGAGTTCTTTGGGTTCTAGCCACCACTCGTTGTAAAGATCGCTTCGGGGGTAGGTTCGCGAAACAATGCGGATCTTTCCCTGAAGTTTGTTGACGGTGAAGATATCTAGGAAAGGGTACTTCCAAGGATAGGCCGAACCGTTTTCTGCGTAAATCGGCTCTCCATTTTTGGGGAATATTTTGTAGAAGTAATCAGAATAGATGTAGAGCTGAAGCCCTTGTCGATCGAGTAAGTTGGCTAAGTGTTCTAATCGGAGTCTGTCTCGGACGTGGATGATGATGTCGAGGTCGTCATCCCAGGGAATCATCCCTTGGTGGCGGGCAGCTCCTAAAAGAGTTCCTGAGATTGCCCAAAAAGGGATGTTTTGGTCCTTTAATGTATTGGAGACGGTCTCCATTAAGCGGTAAAATAGGCCGCGCGTTTCTGGCGAGATGCAGGGCAAATCGGCATCGGTTGTGGGAGTCGAGGCAATTTTGTCTTGTAGAGTTTGCAATGCTACAGTCGATGTTTGATTGAGATGGATCGAGTCATAGAAAAAACGGGCTGCAAACATCTCTAAATTCGCAACGGGGGAACTCAAAACGATTAGATGGGTTTGATTCAGTGTGTCGATTGCCTGAATCTGAGTGGCCATCTCTTCTTCGGTTCCTTCGATCTCAACTGCGTCGATTTCTCGAGTGAGTTCTTGCGCCTTGAAATCGCACTGTTCTCCTAAAGTAATCAATAAGCGCGGCGTAAGCGCGGCAAGAAAAAACAAAAAGGAATAGATCATTGGCGAAGAAGAGTGCCAGAAGTGTGTTTAGTTTGTAAAGCTGGGTTTGGAGAGAAAGCTGAGGAGAAGAAGAGCGAAAAGACCGAGGAGGATGTAGCCCATGCAGCCGAAAGCGTCATTGAGGGCGAGAGAGGTGGCTTGGGTATTGAGGAGGATGTCGAGTTGCTCGGTGGCTTGGGGTTTTGTGAGGCCAAAGATTTGGGTCGCGCGGAAAGAAACGAGTCGGGACACAGTCCTCATTTCGAGTATT
>JBEHXF010000007.1:0-55015 GCA_048498835.1 Chlamydiota bacterium
CGGATGATCGTCCATGCGGTGCTCGGGGCGACGATCGCCAAGACCACCGCGACTGGGGGGCCTGTCTCAGTTGGAGGGGGAATTAATACGGATGGAATTAACATACGCTCTACCAATCGCTCGATTACGGTTAGATCGCTTACTTCGAATGGGAATGCGATTACTTTGCAGCCGGGTGAAAACTACACTACTTCTGGTGGAGCAAATATTCCCGATGGGATTTTGACCTTAAGGGGAGACATCGATGCGGGTGCCGGAGCTGTTTCGCTCTCTGCATTGGGACGCTCAGCCATGATGAGCATTGCAACAATAACCAATGGTTCAAGCGGCACCAATCTCAATATTACAGCTGGTTCTTTGACCATCGGCAATAATTCGAATCCCTCGTATAACGGAGAATTAGTGACTGTATTTGGTTCTGCGAATTTCACCATCGCGGGGGCAACGTCTCTGTCTTCTCTGTTAGCGACACAAAGTATTGCTATTTCCGGAACTGGAATTGAGATTTATCGCAATTCGACGGGTTCTATTTATTCTTATGTAGGATCCCTCTACAACAATCGGCAGACTACGATTGGCGGTTCAGGAACGGTCTCTCTCCCAGCTCAAACATTTACAGGACCTGGAAGTGCCGCTCAAATCGGCACTCTATCTTATTCTTCTTCTAATCTAGCTACCTTCTTTGTCTATCCTACCTTGTCATATGTCCTGACATTCGATGCGGGGAGTTTATTTCCTCCTCCACCGCCACCGACTCCAGTCGTCGAAACAGTGGTTGTTGCCACAACGCAATCAACTGTTGTACCGAATCAAGTCGCTACCGATTCTTTAACGACTAGTATGAACGTGGGAACGGCGAATCAAGATCCGAAAAAAACATGCACGGCGCCCTCTATTTTCGTTGCACCATAAAAAATCTACTTGTTGCTTGAATTTAAAAAAAAACATAGAGTTTTTAGGATAAGCTCGTACTTTGTAATCGGATGAAAATCAGCTATTTCTTTTTTGCTTTTGCACTGTCATTTTCTGTTTTTGGAGAAATGGAAAGACCTCCCGAAGCATCCGCTAAAAAAGCAATTGAGGCGGCTCCCAACGCACAAGTCAATAGTCGAGTAGGAACGATCCCTTTAGAAGGGATTATTTTAGCCCCTTCTGATCAACTTCCAGATAAAATACCTCAAGAGCATGGAATTCATGTTCGCTTAGGACCCGGCGACTATCTCTTCATCAATCAAGTGTTACAAAATTATCTCAACCGACCTTTGACGGGAGAGTTACTGCGAGAAATTAGAACCGTGATAACGGACGCATTTTTGCAGCAAAAAGGGCGTTATGTTGCAGTGTTAATTCCAGTGCAAGATGTCACCGATGGTGTGGTTGTTTTTCAAATTCTGCCCGGAACGATTGGCCAAATCCATTTTCGGGGCCAACGATGGTTTTCTGAGGAGACATTGCGCAAACCTCTCCACATGAAAAAAGGAGATCCGATTGTCGAAGAGCGAATGATGGATTATATGTCCTGGATCAATCGAAATCCTTTTCGGCGAATGCAATTGATTGTTTCACCCGGTGTGGAAAAGGGGACAACGGATGTCGAATTTGTGACACGGGATCGCTTCCCCCTTCGTTTCTATACGGGCTCGGATAACACCGGATATCGTCCGACAGGGCAGGTCCGTCTTTATGGCGGGATCAATTGGGGTAATGCGTTAAAAAATGGCGATTTACTCTCTTATCAATATACCGCTTCAACCAATTTTCATGAATTTCAGTCTCATGTTTTAAGTTATACGACCTATTTGCCTTGGCGCCATGTTTTAACTGCTTTTGGATGCTATGGGATCGTTTTCCCGCAAATCACAGGCTTCACCTCTTCTGGAAAAAACATTCAAACTTCGGGTCGATATTCGATTCCCTTCTCTCCACTTTTTGGAGATTTCACGCATCATTTAGACTTTGGTTTTGATTGGAAATTCATCTCGAGTAATTTCTTTTTTGCCGCAGATCCTCAGCAAGCTCTTGCTGCAGGGGGGAGTAAAGATATCATCAATGTCACCCAATTTTTAGTTTCTTATGGACTGCAGAAAAATTGGCCCAATCAAGTTCTGACTTTCGCAGCGAATCTGTTTGCCTCTGTATGGAAAGACCTTCTTCCGCACCAGTCGAGCATGGCCTATGATCATCTTCGACCAGGAAGCCATGTCCGTTATAGTTATTTAAGAGCGTCTGCGGGCCATCGCTATAAATTGCCCATCGAGTGCGTTTTATCGAGCCTGTTTAGAGGACAGCTTGCGAGCTGCACGCTGCCAACTAGCGAGCAATTCGGATTAGGTGGTGAAGACACTGTCCGCGGCTATTTTGAGCAACAATTCGTGGCCGATAATGCCCTTCTTTTTAATATAGAATTCTATTCCAAACCTTTGTCGCTCTTTAAAGCACAGAAAAATGAACTGACTTTTCTCGCTTTTTTTGATTATGGCTACGGGCGCAATTATAGCTATTCCTCAGAGGAGTTCAAGCAACAACATTTAATTGGCATTGGACCCGGTCTTCGCTATGACATCATGCCGTATTTTAACCTTAAAATGGATTATGGATTTCAATTGATTGGGGTTCCGGGTGATTTTCGAACCGGAAGATTTCATTTTAGTGTGAACGTAAGTAATTAGGAGCCTATGCGTTGGTTAGTAGCCTTTTTCCTTCTCATCGCCAAGGTAGCAGCTTTTGGAGACGATTCAATTGGCAAAGTAATTGTAGTAGAAGGAGAGGCGAGCGCAACTAATAGCGTGCAAGGAACTCGGGTTTTGCAACGAGGATCGAGTATTTATGTCGCCGATACCATCGTGGTTGGATCAGACTCGAAAGCCCAAATAAAATTTTCAGACGGCGGTCTTTTAAACTTGATCCCCGATACCGAATTTCGAGTGAATGAGTATCGCTATAAAAAGCTGTTTAAAAAAGATCGTTTTTCGTCGGAATTAGTCCAAGGTGGCTTTCGATCCATGAGTGGTTCGATCGCTAAGAAAAATCCCGATGAATATGAAATTAAAACTCCCACTTCCACGATTGGTATTCGCGGCACCGTCATTGAAGCGAGGATTGTCGAAGGAGTGGTCTACGTCGGTTGCGAAAGCGGGCAAGCTTTTGTGAAAAACGAAGCGGGTTCGGCTCTGATTGGACGGGACGCTCCAACGCAATATGTTGCGGTTCCCTCAAGAGCCGCTACGCCGCAGCCAACTGCTCAAAGACCCTCCACCTTGCAACCTTCTCTTTTTGTCGAGCCTAAAGGCGGCGTGAATATCGCTCGTGAGCAAGCTAAAACAGATACAGCAGTCAATCGATCTCCAACAGCAACTTCGAGTGGTGGAGGAGAAGGATCTGCAGCTGCTGGAAGCAGCGGAACTGGGACCTCTACAGAATCATCTGCGGCGCAAACCGAGACCTCTCCTTCAGGGGGAGAAGGATCTGCTGCTACAAGTACCTCTGCAGATTCATCGGGTCAAACTACGACTACGGAAACAGGCGATTTTTCACAAACAGATCCCGCCTTTCAATCAAGTGGATCGAGCGTTTCTATTTCCGGTGGTTGTTAGAAAGATTAGGACTTGCTTTCCAGTATGAAAACTCCATCCCAATCAGGGCCAGGCGGAGAATTGCGATACAGTTTTAATCGTTCTAAGTACATTTCATAGAGCTCTTTTTCTTCCCTTTCTAGATCGCGGAGCTGCTCAAAAAGTTTTGTGGCTGCATCCCATTTTTGCTGAAGATATGCTTCGATCGCTTGATTATGCAAGGCGAGAATCGATTTTAGCTCTTCGGGACATTCTTCCAACTTGCACAGAGGTTCATAAATATCGCTAGATCCCGCTCGCCCTTTGACCCGTACTCGATCGAGTTTTCGATAGGCGAATTGATTGGCTGTCTGTTTATAGGTCTCTTCTCCCACAATGATTTTCACATGATAGAGTTTGCTAATTCCCTCT
The DNA here is from genome assembly GCA_048498835.1 of Chlamydiota bacterium. Classification (GTDB taxonomy): domain Bacteria; phylum Chlamydiota; class Chlamydiia; order Chlamydiales; family SM23-39; genus CAITMJ01. The sequence goes on from JBEHXF010000007.1 coordinate 3,984, forward strand.
AGGCGGGAAGCTAAATTGACTGCATCGCCCAAAACGGTGTAGGCGCGCCTAAATTTTGAACCCATATCGCCCACATTCATTTGGCCTGTGTTGATGCCAATTCCAATGTGGATTTCAGGTTTTTTTTCTGCCGCAAAAGTTTTATTCAATTCATTTAATTTCGCTTGCATCAGAAGGGCTGCGACAACAGCATCATGAGCATTTTTTGGATCTTCTAAAGGCGCTCCCCAAAATGCCATGATTAAATCACCTACATACTTATCAATCGTTCCTTTTTGTTCGAAAATAATTTGCGTCATGGGAGTGAGAAAACGATTGAGAAGATCCTTGATCTCTGTTGCTGACATTTGTTCAGAAATAGAGGAGAAATTGCGGATATCGGCAAAGAGAACGGTGAGTTCTTTGGTTTCTCCTTGCATGGCGAAATCGCCTCCTTTCGCAAGCATCAAATCGATGTAGTCGGACGGGACATATTGACCAAAGATTTGTTTCAAAGCGAGACGACGACGTCCTTCAAATACATACGCGCCGATGAGATCGATTACAAAAAGGATCAATAGAACAAAAATAGCAAAGAAAATGGGCAGGACAATTCCGTACTGGACCCAGATCAAATGATTGATTGCGACCAAGACAAAGGGGATGGAAAGAGAGAGGAGCAGGCTGGCTAGGATTCTTAGATGGGGGAGTAGGCAAGCTAAGAGCACCCCAAGTCCTAATACCAGGAGCAGAGTAAAACCCCTGCCCCAAATCGGTTTGTAAGGAAAAGATCCATCAATGATGGCAGAAGCAATGGCTGCATGTACTTCAACCCCTGAAAAAACAGGAGAGATAGCAGTGGAAACGAGATCGCCAATAGCTGTGGCAGAAGATCCGACAAAGACCAGTTTGCCTTTCAGCTGTTCAGCTGAAGCTTGACCTGATAAAACATCGGTAGCGGAAAGAAACGGGAAAGTGTAGGGCGGGCCCCGAAATGGGATTAACACGCGGCCCCAAGGATCGGTTGGAATCCAGGTTTTTTCGAGTTGTACTCCTTCGAGCAGATCACCGGAGAAAACCAAATCGATTTTTTGATCGAGAAGAAAGAGGCGAGCTGCCTCTAACCCAATGGAAGGATACAGACCCGTTCCATGTTTTAGCAAAAGAGGAGAAACTCGCAAGATCCCATCTCGATCGGGAGAAGAATTGATGAACCCACCATATTTCGCAGCTTTTTGAAGCACTTCGATATTGCCTAAATAGGTGGGGAGCTCGGGGATGAGGATCTTAGGATCGGATGTGGTTATTAAGGGAGGAGGGAGTAGGCCAGAAGATTGCCCCTCTTTTTTGAAAATAAACCCTAAAACGGCGTTTCCTTGTTCTAAATTCTTGGCTAAGATTGCGTTATAGTCAAAACTCTCTCTTTTTTCCTCTAAGGAAGAACGAAGGGTAGGATCTTGTTGAATCAGTTCATCGATCGCATTTTGCTCTTCGTCAGGGAAGGTCATATCAAAGGCGACGACGGTAGCTCCTCGTTCGAATAGATTGGATACTAATGTTGCGAGTTTTTTCCGTGACCAGGGCCATCGGCCTTCGATGGTTAAGCTCCGATCGTCTAGGTCGACAATCGTGATCGGGGTATTGGGAGGAAGAGGCTTATAGTTATGCCGAATTTGGAAATCGTAAGCTCCGTTCTCCAAGAAATTTAAGGTTCTCTCTAAAGGAGGGGGATTGAGATAGAGCAAGAAAGAGAGCGCGAGAACAAAGCCAACCCCGATGAGTGTGCGTACGGTCCGATCTTTTTCTCTCAAGAAGCGATTGAAGTCCATGTTTCAATCCATACCTTCAAGCCGCTAAAAAGATCAACTCTAAGTTGTTAGTATTTATATTTATGTGCTTTTATTTTGAATTAATTATTGATAATTATGTTTGTTTTAATTAATTTGAATTTAAGAAAGAAATTATTTTTAAATTAACCTACTTGCTGGAAAGAGACCATGAAGAAGAGCTTTGAGAAGTTGAAAGACAATATCCCAGAGATGGGACACTTTGCCCGCAGACATATGTCTGAAACTCTCACAGTAGCAGCCCTGATCATCGGCGCTGTCTCTGCTTGGAGAGGAATATTTATCGGCGGCGCTTTCTGGACGCTGATCTTCCTCGTTGCCGGAGCTGTTCTCGGTATCTTCTTCCCAACGCATGTAGACGGAATCTTGAAAAAAGTTTGCCAAGTTCTCTACAAGAAAGAAAAAATTTCTGAAGTCATCGCCGGTTCTATTACAATCGTCATCGCTCTCTTCATCCCAATCGCTTACTTTGGATTCTTTGGGATGCTAGCAGGAAGCGCTTATCACTACTTCACTCGCTTTGCACAAGGTCATAGCGACAAGAACGGCTAAAAAGATCGGGGGCTTTCAAGCCCCCTTTCTCATCCTTTTGTAGAGAAAAAAATCTCGACTCTCTTATAGAGAGCTCAAGATGATCAAGCCCATGCTCGCCACTCTCATCAAAGAGCCCTTCGATTCACCCGATTGGATTTTTGAGATCAAGTGGGATGGATTTCGCGGCCTTGCCTGCAAAGCAAAAACTCTCCAGCTCTTATCTCGCAATCAACTTTCGTTTAACAAACGATTTCCCAATATCGTGGAAGAGCTCGAAAAAATTTCAGGACGGTTTATCCTCGACGGGGAAATTGTCATTCTGGATCGGCAAGGCCGCTCGCAATTTCAGCTACTTCAAAATTACCCTAAAGAGAAGAAGGGGACTCCTTACTATTACCTGTTCGATATCCTCTCGTACAATGGCAAAGATCTCACCCATCTTCCTTTGATTGAGAGAAAAACGATCTTAGCTAAGCTGCTAACAAGTCGCCGTTTTAAATTCCTCCGCTTTAGTGAACATATCTTTACCAAAGGCAAAGAGCTCTTCAAGAAAGCAAAAGCCATGGGATATGAAGGGATTATCGCCAAGCGAGCCGATAGCGCGTATCAACCGAAACGGAGCCGCGACTGGTTAAAGATAAAATCGAGTCCTCGTCAGGAGGTCGTGATCGGCGGTTTTACCAAACCTCGGGGCAATCGAAGTAAATTTGGCTCTCTTCTCGTCGGCGTATATGAAAAAGGGAAGCTCCTTTACTCAGGACATGTGGGCGGAGGTTTTAATCAGGCGCTCTTGACACAGGTCTATGCAGAACTAAAAAAGCGAATTCAAGCTCGCTGTCCCTTTTCTGAAGAGCCAGAGCCCAATAGCCCCGCCACATGGGTCAAGCCAACGCTTGTCTGTGAAGTCTCTTTTGCTGAATGGACTCGCGACGGGCAGCTTCGCCAGCCGATTTTTAAAGGCCTTCGCCCCGATAAATCGGCCAAAAAAGTAGTGAGGGAACATGCCTAAATTGACACATCTCGATAAATTGTATTGGAAAAAGGAAAAGATTCGTAAAGGCGATCTCATTCACTATTATAAAACAGTTGCTAAGTACATTCTCCCTTACCTAAAAAATCGACCCGTTGTTCTTCACCGTTTCCCAAATGGCATCAATGCGCCCCATTTTTTTCAAAAAGATGTGGGCCCCAATCCACCTCCTTTTATCCAAACCACTCCCATTCAGCATCAAGAGAGGAAAATCGATTATTTCGTCATCCAAAATGTGGAAAGTCTTCTCGCTATTGCCAATCTCGGTGCGATTGAACTCCATCCCTTCCACGCTCCCATTAAACACTTGGATAAGCCCGATTATCTGATCTTTGATCTCGATCCTGACAATGTCTCGTTTGATCGGGTGATCGATGTGGCTCTCGCTCTTCACCATTTGCTCAATGAGCGCAAGATCCCAAATTTTTGTAAAACATCTGGTGGCACAGGCTTACATATCTATGTTCCTTTGAAGGGGGCCTATACCTATGACGTCGCTCGCGCCTTCGCGAAAAAAATTGGGCAGGCAATTGTGAAGCAATTTCCGAAACTGACTTCAATGGAACGAAGTCCTGCCAAACGTAAGCGCAAAATTTACATCGACACACAACAAAATCAACAGATGCAAACGGTGATCTGCCCTTACGCAGTTCGTGGATTTGCCCACGCAACGGTTGCGACTCCACTGGAATGGAAAGAAGTAAAACATGGGTTAAGGCCAACCGATTTCACTATCTTCACTGTGCCTAAACGGTTAGCGCGAAAAGGGGATTCGTTCCGTTCTTTGTTTAAAAAACGGGCGTTAATAAAGGACGGGATTGGGAGCGAGCGATAAAATATCGAGTCCAAAAATCCCCCACCAGCCAATCATCATATGCGAGATCGTGACGCCTACAAGCGATCTTTGATATTCAAAAAGCGCTCCCCAAAAGATGCCGAAAATAAAGCTAAATACCGCTAAAAACAGATCGTTGGCCGTATGCAATATTTCAAACAAAATATTGGAAGACAAAATGGCATAAAAAACTCTGTTTTCGCCCTGGAAGAAGTTGGTAAAACTGCTTTGTAGAACCCCTCGAGCAACCAGCTCTTGAACCGGACATAAGGCGAGGTAGAAAATGGTTTTTATCAGAAGAATAGACAGGTTTTGAGAGGGCAAGGCGATCAGAGGAATCTCCGCAAAGCTTGGAACATTGCGAAGGAGGGCCCATTTCAGTAAAGTCATCAAGCCGAGTAGTGGTAGGGTGGCTAAAACAGCTTCCATAGCGACTTGTCCCCAACGATGCCATGTTAAACCGTAAAAGGAGAGCGGATAACCCGATTTCTGAATGAGTCGAACCGCGCCTGCGCCAAATAAGAGAATGGAGCTCGGCATAAAGATGAGGTTGATGGTATTGCGAAACGACCCTGCGTAATTGTTGTACGCCGCGATTACATTGAAGAAGATCGCGAACAAAATCATCGTATAAATGATCATTTTGCTCGCTTGGTTGTTCGATTGAAGGAGTAAGAGCTTATCTTTCAGCGTTTGAACTAATGTATCATCTGTTTTTCTCAAGCGCTGACTGATACGGCGAGTCAGTTTTGGGGCAATTTTGTGATAGACCGACCGATGCTCCGCTGAATCAGAAAGCTCTTCTAATAAAAGCACGACCGCTTCTACCGCATCAAATGCGCGAACAGAAGCAGAACGAGGACTTCTTTCGATGTGCGCCATTTCTCCAACCCAATCGCCAGGTTCTAGAACGCCGATGATTTGGGGATCTTTCAGATCTTTTTCATGCTTCACAACTTCAGCGCGGCCGCGTCGGATGATAAAGAGGTGCTGACTCGCCTCTCCTTCCCGGATGAGCCATTGCCCTTTTTCAAACATTTCATCGCGCAAAAAAGGAGTTAAGCTATGCAATTCTTCTTCGGTGAGATCCGCGAAGAGTTCATTTTGTTTTAAAAATGCAAAAAGCTTAGGCGAAGACGATTCGCTCATGGATATACCCCTCTTGTAGACATCTATCGAATTGAATCTTTAAAGTCTACAAGAGGGCGCAGTGGTTAGATAGCAGGAAGGCAAAGGTCTGCTTTTCGATTGGAAATCTGCTCTTTCAACCAGGTTACCGTAGGTCGAGGAGCCATTTGGCCTGTTTTAGAATCAAAGCTGTAAAAGCCGAAGCGAGTCGACCATGTAGGGTGATCAATCAATGTCCAGAAATGGAGAGAACGGACATTCACCCCTTGCTCTAAAGCTCTTTCAACTACTTGGAAAACACGGTCATAGTATTGAATCCGCTCTTCATCGCTTGTATCGCAATTGATCCCTGTGTCCATTCCAATTTCAGTTAGCTCGATGGGAATTTCCAAGGAACTCAATTGATCGAGAATGGTGGCCAACCCTTGTGGATGTGGGCTAAATTCGAGCGATTTTTCGCCCGTCAAAGAGAGGCTTAAAAGCGGATCAGAATAATATTGCACTCCAATGAAATCGAGAGGTGGTTTTTCCGCAAATTCAAAGCTGTGATCAACACAGAACGGCACTTTCATTTCAAACTTGCCAGTTTTGAGGAAGTTGAATAGGGAAGTGTGATGAATTTCGGTCAGGTAGTGGCACCAAATCTTTTCGGCTGGCATCAGCAGGGGATTTAGCGTGTGGAAGTTTTGGAATTGAATGGGATCGTGACTCAGTCCGATTGTTAAATCGGGATGCTGTGCTTTCAACGATTTGTAGATTTGTACATGGGCGCTCATCATGTTTTCAATCACATGAGCCGCTCCTTTGAAATCGCCTACCTGATGGGGATGCAACTGGCCCATGACCCATCCTTGGAAGGCAACGACCGTCGGCTCATTGATCGTGATGAGCTTGCGCACTCCCGCATCATAAAGAGCATTTGCAATCGTGTTTGCGTATTGTACGAAACCTCCGACTTGGTCGCTTCTTTCCCAAGTAAAATAGTGAGGCGTGTACGAGCTGCCCAAGGTTACTAGTGGTTCAATTCCTTCTTGAATGAGACGCGCGCAGAGTTTGGCGTATTGTTGGAGAGCAATCTGATCGACCTCGCCATTTGCTTGTGGTTGAATTTTTTCGCGACTAATCGAAAAGGAAAACTTCGTAGCGCCGATTTCTTTCAGGCGGTTGATAGCTCGGTCGGGATAGTGCCAAAGATCGGGTACTTTTTCCGCCCCTGTCGAGTCATCTAAATGGCTTGTAAAGCCGATTTCAACCGGCGCAATTTTCCCTAAAGAGCCCTCCCATACGGGATATTTTGCAAATTGTGCTAAAGGAGAGAGCTTTGGCTGTTCAATCAATCCAATGCGCTTTGCGAGATAAGTGAGAGTAGATCCCGCCATTGCTACTGGTAAAAGTGCGATAAATTTAAAAAATTGATAGGCATAGGTGGCCACTTTCTCCATCCCTTCTTGATGGGTGGGAAGAAGGCTATTTTCTAATTCATCCCATGCCCAGTCTGTGAGATCGCCAATTCCTGAAACCATATTACCCCCGTTAATGAAGTCATGTTTATATGGAATCTTAACTTTGAGGTAAAGAAATTTTTATATATGCAAAAATTGAACTGCTTGACGGTGAGGCTCTAAAGAAAGGTGATGTTTTTCTAAAGCTTCCACCGTGAATCGAGATTTTAAATGTTCAATGAGCTGCTGGATGAGCGTTTCTTTTGAGGGAACAAAGTCTTTCAGTCGGCACAGAAATTCTTCATGACTTCTGCTCTCTCGATATTTGGGTCGCTTGGTCGGCAACAATAAATACTCCATATTCTCTTCTCGATAATCCCACAAAAAAGAAGTGTGATGAAGCCACCGGTCTTTTTTGATGTATTGAGCATTACCTCCGCATTTTAGCTTCCCAATTGCATAATCGTTTTCAACTAGATGAAAACCCGGAATTTTCCAGCTCTCTGTATAAAGTTCTCCACTCCAACGCAAAATGGGTTCAGGAAAAGGATGGATGGGCAACACCCCTTTTTCAAAAAGAAATGAGATGAAGAGAGTCTGTTCATCGACAATGACAGTGCCGCCACCGCTAAATCTTTTGATGACGGGCACTCGATCGCGCTTCACACTCGCGAGATCGATCAATTCTTCCGGTTTTCCGGAGATACCCATCACAATTGCTCTGGGAGAGCCACGATTGATCAAGCAAACATTGAGATCCGAAGAGCGGAGCAGAGCTTCTTCGAGCTGTAGCTGTTCAAATATGGGAACGGAACCAAGATCTAGTAGATGAAGCTTAGGGCGAATAGCTGATCTCCGCGACATCTTCAATCGGTACGACCTGTAATCGAGATCCTTGATTAGAAGGATAGCGAACATAGAGCAAGGTGCCATTGGAAGAAGCCGTCACTTCTGTGACATTCATCAACATAGCGCCGCTATTGGTCCGAATGCTCACTTTCAAAGTCGGTTTATCTTTGCGCAAATGGTCAAATGCTTGGGCGATATCCGATGCTCTGGCTTTTGGATCAATGGAGTAGGGGTAGTTCGTTTTGTCATTTGTCGAAGGGCTTTTTTTATCAGAAACAACAGGTCCTGCTGAAGGACTTTTCTTATCGCTTTCTTGCGCGATGAGCGAAGCTGTACAGAAAAGAAAGAGGAGAGAGTATTTCATGACGGATCCTTTTTTTTCGGAGTCACTTGAGAAAATAGGTCAGAGGTTTTGCTTCTCAGTTCCGCGGTTTTTTTGCCCGTTGCAATCCGGGCGTGCAATTCTTCCGAGTCCAAATGATCTGTGAGAAAGTCGGTGACTCCAGCTTTCATCGCTTTGTCGCGATAAGTTTTACTCAACCTTCCCGTGATCAAATAAATAGGCGTGCTCGTATTGATCATAACTTTGCGAATGCTGCGGCACAATTCCATCGGATCGCAGGCATCTATCCCTGAGTCTAGTAAGATAAAATCAAGCCTAGAGGTCTTTACTGTTTCAAGCGCTTTTTCTTCATCGCTTGCATCCAGGACAAAAAACTGAGAATCTAAATGCTTCTTAGCCCACGAACGAATCGATGGGTTATCGGCAATGACCAAAATAGTCGGGAGCTTTAGTTTTTCTGCCATAGCCCCTCATCATATCTTTTTCCACTTTTGGAGGGCAATCATCAAGATTCTTGATAAATATTTTTTGCCTAGCTAGTTTTTTAGCCATTTTCCAACTCAAGGAATAAATGATGTTTAAAGTTTTATTGCTTTTATCCAGTTTTGTATTGCTCTCTTCCTGTCAACATTCTGATGACTATATCACGCGTGAAGAGTGCGTCTACGTTGAAGAAGACAAGCTCGATCCTGAAATGGGAATCGTTAAAGATTACAAATTTCACTGGTCGATGAAAAGCAAGCGGAAGTAAGAAGGTATAAGATAGAAACTATCAACGCAGAAACACTGAGAAGAGAAAGCAATCAAAATTGAGATTTTTTCCTCTGTGTAACTCTGTGATGAATATCTCTTAAGAGCTTATTTTCTTTTCTGAAGGGCAATCATCAAGATCGAAATATCAGCGGGGGAGATGCCGGAGACGCGAGAGGCGGCGCCGAGATTTTCGGGGGTAAACCGAGCGAGCTTTTGTTTTGCTTCTGCGCGTAGGCCCACTACTTCGGCGTAGGGGAAATCCTTCGGGATCCGAATTTGATCGAGGTTTTCTAGTTTTTCCACCTCTTTTTGCTGCCGCTCGATATAGCCTGCATACTTGAGTTCTAACTCGATCTGCAGATTGAGATCTGCGCCAAAATCGGTCATCTGTTCCGGATAAGCTTCAATTGCTTTTTGGTAATCCCAATCGGGGCGACAGATGAGCTGGGCTAAACTGGTGCTCTTGCCATTGATGCTCTTGAAAGCTTTTGCGAGGCGGAGTTTTTCTGATACAATCGTGTCTAATTTTTTTCGCACCCGCTCATATTGAGTCGAATTGATGAGACCCCATTCATAAGCCATGGGACGGAGGCGGAGGTCAGCATTGTCTTGGCGGAGAAGAAGGCGGTGTTCAGCGCGGCTCGTAAACATCCGGTAAGGCTCGCTTAGGTCAAAACGGATCAGATCGTCGATCATTACGCCGATATAACTATCGCTCCGTTTCATGATGAAAGGGGGCTTGTCAAGCGCTTTACATGCAGCATTGATGCCGGCAATGAGGCCTTGACCGGCAGCTTCTTCATAGCCCGTTGTTCCGTTTACCTGACCTGCTAGAAAGAGCCCTTCGACGAGTTTGGTTTCAAGAGTGGAGAAAACCTGCTCGCTTTTTACATAGTCGTATTCAATCGCGTAAGCGGGACGCATGATCTCAGCTTTTTCAAGACCAATGACGCTTCGGATGAGTTCTAATTGGACATCAAAGGGGAGGGAGGTGGAGATCCCGTTGACATAGATCTCTTCCGTTGTCAGCCCTTCCGGTTCGAGGAAGATCTGGTGCCGCTCTTTATCGCCAAACCGGACGATTTTATCTTCAATGGAAGGACAATAACGGGGTCCCACTCCTTGAATTACGCCAGCATAAAGAGGGGAGCGGTGCAAATTGTCTTGGATGAGTTTTTTCGTCACCTCTGTCGTGTAGGTGATGTGGCAAGGGATCTGTTGGATACGGGGTTCTGGTTCGTCGTAAGAAAATCTGACATCGTCATCGCCGGGCTGAGCTTCACAGAGAGAAAAGTCGATGCTGCGCCGGTTAATACGGGGTGGGGTTCCAGTCTTGAGTCTTCCCAATCGAAACCCGAGCGCTTCTAAGCAAGGAGAGAGACCCGTGGCCGCTTTATCGCCACTTCGACCGCCAGAAAAATTGGTCATGCCGATGTGAATCAAGCCCCTCATAAAGGTGCCTGAAGAGACGACCACCGTCTTAGCTCGATAGGCAATCCCTTCTTGGGTAATGACTCCGACGATCTTGCCCTGCTCGACCATGAGGGATTCAGTCGTTCCCTGTTTGATCTCCAAATGAGAGGTCTGTTCTAGCCGTTGCTTCATCTCTTGAGCATAACCTGCTTTATCAGCCTGGGAACGGGGGGAGCGGACGGCAGGTCCTTTCGAGGCGTTGAGCATCCGAAACTGGAGGCTTTGCCGATCGGCTACTTTGCCCATCAAGCCACCTAAAGCATCGATTTCTCGCACCATATGGCCCTTCGCCGTCCCGCCGACGGACGGGTTGCAGCTCATTTTGCCAATGGTATCGAGATTCATGGTCAAAAGGAGGGTTTCAGCCCCCATTTTAGCAGCAATATGAGCCGCTTCGCAGCCCGCGTGACCGGCTCCGATGACTAGAACGTCGTAGATTTTTGGATAGTTCCACATAGTTTTACAGACAGAAAAAAGCCCCTAATTCAAATTTTTGATAGGGGCCTACACATTGAAGCGCGCTTATTTTTTCTTGTGACGGTCGCGGCGTCGGCGCTTTTTGCGCTTGTGCTTTGCGATTTTCGCTCGGCGCTTTTTCTTTACAGATGCCATAAACTCCCTTATAGCTAAAAAGTACTCAACAGCATAGGGAAGGCCTTTGAAAAAGTAAAGGCTTCTTTCGCCGCTCAAAAGAAACCTTACCTAATTTAATCGTTAAAAGACGAAAAATATTTTTGAAGTTCGATTGCTCTCGCTTCTGCTCGAGTATAATTTGTAGTCATGGCTGGAACGAGATCGCGTATCTCTTTTTCATGCTTAGCTGCTTCATGCAAGCGTTCTATTAGATGTGGAGTATTTGTATAGAAATTGGCAGCTTGTTGGAATTTTCCTTGAAAGCGTTGGATCAACTTCTCTAACACAGCTTTTTCAATTTTAGCTTCTTCTTCAACTCTTGTTTTGGAATAAAAGATATCCCAAAGTGGGAGAAGCGGTCCTAATAAGATCGATCGTCCATAATCAGCTTGTTTGAACCGAGGTTTTGTTCGAAGGCTAGATAACCTGGCTTCTTTGTAAAATAACTCTGAATTTTCAATTTCGTTTAAGTTTTCTTGGTAGTTATCCAAATCAGCGAGAACTAGACTAAACTTAGTACCTATTGATGTGTCAAATGGAGAAAAAGAAAGACTAGAGCCGATGTAAAGACCAACGAGTAGAAGGATCACAGGTAGATAAGAAATCCCTCCAAATACGCCAGCGGCGATCGCTCCAACGATTAAAGCGGTTAGGAAGAGAGTTTGTAGAGATTTATTCAGCAGATATTTATCAGAATTGATTTCAATTCGTTCAGCTTCGATCGTCTGGACGGTTTTCATATGATCTATCAGTGAATCAGCCGAGTAACCTAGTTTGGGAAGGGATGTATTAAAGAGTTTTGCGATTTGTCTGCTGTCTTTTGGAACTTCTAAAAGATTTATTGAAGATCCGCGGTATGGGATAATAAAATTATCATTCGATACGCTCATAGTCGCCTTTTGTAATTAATTTAGCGTATTATAATGTCGATTTAATTAAAGTTGAATAACTTTATAAGTAGTTAATAAGGAGGCTATTATTCCTCTGGAGAGAAGGCGGCAAAGGCCTCTCGGTTGCCCTTATTACCCGTAGGAGGCTCTCCTTGGAGACCCATCGGAGTGTAATTGGCGAATTGGCCGATCTCTTTACGGAAGGTCATCAGAACGTCGCCTACCCCCCCGTGTCGGTTCTTGGATACGATCAACTCAGCCATGCCGGGTTTATCGTGCTTATCATAATATTCTCGACGGAAGAGAAACATCACGACGTCAGAGTCTTGTTCGAGGCTATTGTGAACAACAATATCATTCGCTACAAAGTTATGCACGCCAGGGACTGTTGCATCATAAACATCTTCAATGCCCAGTTCTTTGATAGATATAATTTCATCCCAATAGACACCAGATTCAGATAACTTTTGTAGAAAGGGGTCTTCCAAAAAGCGGCTTAGGGTCGACATTCTTTCTCTAGAAATGCCCGCTTTAAAAAGCGTTGATCCACAGTAGGACGTGTTGAGTCCTTTGCAAACTTCTCTCCATCCTAGATTTTTTCGGTCTTTTGCTTCTTTGATGTACGTCTTCCAAACTGTTTTGGGAATAATGTCGTTATTTGGATTGGGTTTTATTTGATCCAAATCGTGGAGAAGAGAAGGAATAATTTTTCCTCTTTCTCCGACGCATCCAACTTTATTTAAGAACGATTTCTGATTAGGAGTTCCTTCTATTTGCACATGATACATAGCTTTATAACCTGGCTTATAATCATGTATTCTTAGACTGCTATGGATGCCTGTGCTTAGCAAAAGGTGCTGAACTTGACTTGCTAAGTTGTAACTAGAAGAGGCGTAGTAAATATTTCCAGCGGGTTTTCGTCCTTGAAGGCGTTTAGAACTGATGTTTCCATCGGTTGCCCAAAGATGGCGGAGGAATAAGAGCCGATCTTTTATTGGACTAGCAAAAATAGCAGGCGGTATTTTCTTCTCGTAAGACCTGACTCGATCGATACCGAGTTTATTAAACCAATTGGTGATCGGATGGTATTTTCTATGTGTTAAGTGGTAAGGAGAGGGGAAATAGACATGGAACCAATTTTTTTGGGCAACCACTCGAGGATTAATGGAGAAGAGTTTTTTAGATGCTTCTTGAACATATTGGATATTTACTGGATCGGCGCTGGTGTAGTGATAGGGTTGATTCGGCAAGATGCATCCATCACCTAGTAAATGTCCGATAAACAGATATTCTTCTTGAGCTAGAGGGGACTCCTTGCAATCTGTTTCGAGAGAGCGTGGAATTGCGATGTGATCGCCTGTCTTCAGTTCATCTAAGCGAGTCCATCGATCTACCTGCAAAAAGGGATGGTTGGCGCTGGCCTTAATTGTTCTGCCGCTTCGAGTTTTCAGCTCGTATACTTTCTTTTTCCCCGAATAAAAGACCTTAGTCATTGTATGAGAGCCCATTTTCAGGTTCTCGTCTACTGCAAAGACTTGTAGTGGAGTCTGTGTTTTTCTCTCAGCTAATTCTTTAATTGTGCAAAGTTCGCCTGTCTCTGCATTTTTGATCAGCGTGTCGCCTGTTAGGCATCCCGATTCGCGTAAGTCGCTCATCATAGGGCGATGGCCTTGCCGCTCTTCTACCTTACGCGAGAGCTGGGCGAGGCAGAGGATTGGAATATTGAGTTCTCGAGCAAGCGTTTTCAGCATGCGGGAGATCTCAGAGATTTCACCTTGCCGATTTTCTTGCGAACGGTTATTGCCAGTTCCGGCGATGAGTTGGAGATAGTCAATGACGATGAAGCCAACATTGTAAGCTTCTTTCATTCTTCGCGCTCTCGCTCGAATATCGGTGATCTTGAGGCCGGGCTGATCATCGATGATCATCATATGTTTTTGCATCATGTTCACAGCTGCGACAATCCGCTGGTATTCGCTACCATTGAGAGAACCTGTCTGAAGTTTTTGCGACTCTACTTCGGCTTGTGAGCAGATGACTCGGTGAAGGAGCTGATCGGCTCCCATTTCGAGCGAGAAGACTCCGACAGGAATTTTATTCTTAAAGCAAATGTTTTCGGCGATATTGAGGGCAATGGCCGTGTTATGAACAACAAAATCATTAGCGACGAAATTATGGCTACCTTCAATGGTGAGATCAAAAACTTCTTTGACGCCAATTGATTCAATGGAGGTAATTCGATCCCAATAAACGTCTGAATGGGCCATTTGAAGAAGTTCTGAGTCATTGAGAACAAAAGCCAGTTTGGCCAAAGTGTCTCTTCGGATCGAGCGTTTCCCGGCATGGAGATTGGAAGGAGGGGGAAGATTTTTCTCCCTGAATAAACTCTGCCAGCTTCGCTCTCCCTTTTTCTTTTTGAGAAGGTTCCAAATTTCAATTGGAAGAGTGTCTTTTGACCAACCAGAAGGAGTGGAACGGGCCCGTTCTAAGACTTTTGCTACCGCTTCCTCTTTCCCATGAATCCCAATTGCGGTGCAAAATCGGATTAAATCTTCTCGTCCGTGGATTTCGAGTTCGTAAGAGGAGAACTGTTTCTCCTTACAACGAGTTTTCTTTTTTCGAATTTTTGAAATAATTTCGAATCGAAGAAGTAGATGTTGAATCTGTGAGATTAATTTTTTCGAGACGCTCGCATAGGCGACGACAGGGAAGGGGTGGCCTGCGCAGTTCGCCACATAAGCAGTCCCATCGCAAGAAAAGAGGCGATTAATAAAAAGGGCAATATTTTCTCTTTTTAGCTCAAAAACGGAATCGGGAATAAATTTATCGTGAGATCCTTTTCCCATTAAACCCAATTCTTTTAAGAATTTAGTCACTGGGTTTTCTCTCACCCATTCAGTCAAGGAGGGGAGTTCTATAACTTCTTGTTCTAGAGCAAGGGAAGCTTCATAAGAAGGAGCTGCGCCTCCAGCTGCCCAAGCACAAGGAAGGGCTGGAGAGAAGCCGAGTTTTTTTGCAATCCTTGCAACGTGCTTTTTTTTCTCTTTTGGAAGAGTTTGTAGTCCTGTCGCAAAACAGTTTTTTAATTCTTTTGAATGAGAGCGATCGAGGGAGACAATATACGTAGCAGTTCGATCTTTTGTTTCTTGGCATCGAATCTGAATGGGACCAAAAGCGTGGGCTGCCTCTTTAAAATCTGCGACAATGTTCGGATTGCTATTGGTAAATTCTGGACATCCATCGGTTAGTCCTCCATCGCCGATATAATAGGCGAGAAGTTTGAGTTGATGCTCGGGCCATTCTTTCTTACCAAAGTAAGGAAGTGAGCGGGGAACTGCAATCCGATCTCCTGCTTTCAATTCTTCGATTCGTTTCCAACCTTCAATGGTCAAGAGTGGATGAACGGCCGTTGCTTCAATCTCTTTGCCAAGGGCTGTTGTTACTTTAAATGTCGGCTTAAAGCCATCTGCTATGTAAGCAGAGGGAACGGTAGATTTTAATTTCCAGTCGGAGTCGAGTGTTGCTACCTTGCCTGATTGTTTTGTGACGAGATCTTGAATCGGAATTAATGAGCCGGTCTCTGGATTTAAAATGAGGGTGTCGCCGGTGACGCATTTACCCATTGCGGGCCTCGCGCCGAGAAGGATCAGGTTCGAGTTCATAAACCCGTTGAGCATTTTATCTAGCTCAAGGAAATGAGTTGGAATACCTGTGATTCCAGGTTGATCCGGACCGCGCTCAATAAACTTCTGCTGCCGCTCTTGCACTTCTTTTAAGAAGGGCATTTTCGATTCAGCTTTTACCCCACTAATTAGGTCTTTTATCGTAACGCCAAGAGATTGGTTGGTCGTTTGAGAAATTTGATAGAATTGCGCCTGTGCAGCATCGAGCGCAGCATTGACATCGGAAGGTTCTTCGAGTGCTGTCTTCTCGATTGTTTGCGCTGCATTGATCATGCGGCGAAGAACTGCTTTTTCCCGAACAAGACTGACATATTCTTCTATGTAGGCAGAAGTACCAGCGTATTGGGCGAGGGTAGTGAGATAACTAATACCGCCAATCGAATCGAGCTTACCAATTCTTTTTAGATCTTCTCCAATCAGGTGGATATCGGCAGGTTTATCAGCTCGATAAGCCGTTTTTAGAGCGGAGAAAACAATTTGGTGTTCGGTGTAGTAAAAATCGATGTCGTTGAGTGTGTCAGCGGCGACGTTCAGGGCATTGATGCTCGTGAGCATGCAGCCGAGTACCATCATTTCCGATTCTTTTGAATTCGGTGGTACGCGCGCTTTTTTATCTGCTTCTGCCATGAAACTCTCCGGTTCACGGTTACGTTAACAGATTAGCGAAAAAAAGGGGAAGGGGGGAAAGGAGCTTGGGAAAAAAAGAGGGGATTACACCTCAGAAAATAAAAACATGGAGGAGAAGACTCGAGGGAAAACGGGGGATTTCCCTCCGGGGCGCCGCATAGCGGCGGCGCTCTCCTCCGGGACCGGCCCAGCTCGGTTTTGCTGATGCAAAACATCGAGCTGAGCTTCAAATCCCTCACGGAGGCCGCACTGGCGGCCTCCTTCTTTCCTTCGCGAAGCTCGGAAAGAGAGGGATTTGAACCCTCGATACCCCTTTAAAGAGTATGCGTCCTTAGCAGGGACGTGCCTTCGGCCACTCAGCCATCTTTCCACAAAAAATCGAAGGGCAAGTCTATGCGAAAAAACCCTTTTAAGCAAGTTTAGGGTTCATTTCAAAAAATATTTGATGAATTTGTGGAGTGTAAAGCCGCTTTACAGAAGAGGGCTATTCAATGTTAAAGGGCTGCGAAATTCGCTTGCCGTTCAGAGCATTCCAATAGGAGGTCATGAGCGAGCCGTCTGGGTTTTGGACGACAATGCTATAGACGGGGAGGAAAATCTCGGTGGTTTTACGAATAGCAAAATCATTGCCGAAGGCGGCTTTTGCAGTATTTTCGATTTGCGCTTGGCGGTAGCGCTTTTTTACACGTTGAGCTTTTTTTGTCGATTTGGTGACAAGCCACTGCTCAAGTCGAGTTTCTGGAATGACTTGCAGCTTGGGGTTTTGGAGATGAAGGCGGTAGCTGTTGCCGTTTTGTACGATGAGGCTCTTGTTTCGAAGGCTATCGATCCAGCCGTCGAGAATGTGGTTGTCGAGATTGAGGAATTTAGAAAGACCTTCTCGATCCCAAGCTCCGCCGCGAGCGGCGAGTGCGTTGATGATTTTAAATTCTTGGCGACTTGCATTTGAGGCGATGCAATCGGTGAAACCGTGAGTTTTTTCCCAGGTGCTGGTATTGATGACCATCTCGCCGTCGACCAGACCCCAAAGAATGACACCTTCACCAGTTTTATCTTGAGTCCGGTTGTATTTCACTTCCATCAGCAGGTAAGGCACGAATTTGAGGGTGGGTTCGAGGTAGACGTGGTCGCTATCTTTGAGGAGTTCTTTGCGATGTGAATCCATGATCGCTTCGGCAGAGTAGCGCACTTCCAATGTTTGGAAGGTGCCAGAGCTCATGAAATCCTCTACTTTAGAACGGAAGCCAGGAAAGTAGATCCAAGACCAAAAAGCTCCCAATCCAATCAGGAGAACGCCAACGAGGATTGTAACACTGCGCATACTCGGTAACCTCAGGGGTATAAACTATCCCAACCTTCTTTTAATCAAAAGAGAATTTTTAGGCAAATAGGCTTATGGTGATTTTTGCATGATTAGTTTAAAACCATTCACGTTTGGCGCGCCTGATTTGCGAATTGCTGCATTTCGCGCTTCCATCTGAGCAGGATCGGAGAGCGCCTGAATTTTGGCATTGGAGATGTTGAAGATCGATTGCACGCGAGCCACTCTTCTCTTTTCAAATGACTCGAGAAGAGCGGGAATTTGATCAGAGGTTGGTTTATTGGCTAGGAGATCTTGTAGGACATACGCATCTTCAAAAGCTTGCGCGGCTCCATTTTGCAAAGAGGGACCAAAGGCGTGAGCAGCGTCTCCAACGAGCAGAATGCGAGAAAATCCATCGAGGCGGAACCTAACACTATGACTTTTTTCCATGTGATGGATGTAAAATTGAGCCTTTTCGGTAGGCACAAGACCTGTGAAGGAAGAGAAAATGGTGGAGAAGGGAGCGGGAGAGAGATTTTTTTCCGTTTGTAGAAGATGGCCATAGAGATACATTTTATGATCGGGGAGAGGGTAGAGCAAAAGGAGTCGATCGGCTCCTAGCATGTAGGTTGGCATCAACAAATCTTCTGGCGCTTCAAGAACAGTTCTCCAAACCAGGAGATTTAAAAATTCTGGCGTTTCGTTCGGATGGACTTCGGCGCGAAGAGTGGAGTGGATGCCGTCGCAGCCAATCACCAGATCATAGCTTTTTGTATGACCGTTGGAAAACGTGACTAAGACACGGCCTTGTTTTTCGCAAAAATGAGAGATTCTTGTCCCGGTTTGAATGATGGTTTTGGGATCTAAAGATGAGCGGAGTTGCTGCATCAAAGCATCGCGAGTAAGCGAAAAAAACTGGGCCTGATCAGGGTGAATGGAATCAATTCTTTCATGAGCTAGAACTGCTCCTAGATTGTCAGTAAATTGCATTTCTTGAATTAGGAGAGCTTCCAGTTTGATTCCAAGTTTTTGCAAAGCCCAGCTCCCATTGGCAGGGATGGCGATTCCCGCTCCATCAGCGCGAATTTGATCTTCTTTCTCGATGATGTCTGGATAAATGTCTCTATTTTGGAAAGCTTTCGCAACGGATAGACCGCAAGGGCCCGCGCCTACAATCAAAACTTCTAGAGGAGAATCATTAGCAAAAAGAGCTAAGTTGATCAGTAGAAAAAAGAACATGTTTCGCATTTGAGCCACAAGGTAAAAAGAGAGAAAATGCTACAGAGATATCGTTTTTCTGCCTAGCGCTTTTCTTATTTAAATCTTTACCCTATACTTCTCTGCAAAAATGAGTAAGGCATGGCAGCTATCGCACCTTTTAGCTTTAAAAATTATGAAGAGACGATGGTAATTCCTTGTAAACATGAGGAAACAATCGATCTTCCAAAAGAAGAAGTGGAAAAAACGGCTGAGATTCGGGAACTAGCTGAGCGCATTGCGCAGTTTTATGGTACGTTTTTTAATCCTCTCTGGCATCAAGAACAAACGATACTCGATACCTTTGATGTACATCCAAAGACCATCTATCCCGCTGAGTATATCGTCCGTCGTTTTAAAATACTGTTGCATCAAAAACTGCGGGAAGAATTAGGTAGCGAGAATGGTAAATGTGAACTGTTGACATCATATGGCTCTGCAAAGAGCCTAAATGAGTTATTTCTGGCAGCTAAATTTCCAAAAGAAGAGATGGATGAATTATTACCGCTTGTTTCAGGCTTAACGATAAAGCGATCGCCAGAATCGATTCAAATAAGCTGGTTTGCAGAGAAAGCCTAAATCTTCTGCAGTGATTCTACTTAATAAATTCAGGGGGGCTATGCATCCGGTTGATTTTCTTACTTACAACTTTCGTCAAATGGGGATCCCTATTAGAGCTTCGGAGCGGGTTGAGCTCAATAAAAAAGGGGTGCTACTTAATCTTGCTATGCGAATAGGAGATTTGTATCGAGCATTTCTATACCGCGAGTGTCACGAAGCGGAAGAGGGAGGAATGGAGCGTATCCGATTTAATTTGCCAAAACAGTTTCCAGAAAAAGAAAAAGCTGAAGCGTTTGGAAATGCCTTAGCGATAGAGCTTATTGGGAAACTGAAGGCGGGTCGTTTTCAAGAGATAAAACTAGAAGTAAGGAATGGAGTGCCGATCGGTGTTTTAGGGGAAGTGTGTCAAAAGGTTGGACTTGTTGGAAGAGGCATTCCTTTCCCTTTGAATTGCGCGTTTGTAATCACACGAACAGGATTTCGAGAGCATGTCTTAGCGTGGGAATGCTCTCATAAACAGCGAGGTCTATGAGTCCAGTCGATTTTATTACCTATAACTTTCAGCAAATGGGGATCCCTATTCAAATGGGGCAGCCGGTTGATATCTCTAAAAAAGAGGTGCTAGTTAAGCTCGCTATGTGAATAGGGGATTTTTATAGAGTATTTCTCTATCGCGAGTGCCATGAGGCAAAAGAAAGTGGAATGGAGTACGTCTGTTTTAATGTGCCAAAACAGTTTCCAGAAAAAGAAAAAGTTGAGGCATTTGGAATTGCCTTAGGGGTGAAGCTGATTGAAAAAATGGAAGCGGTCCCGTTTCAAGAGATAAAACTAGAGGTAAGAGAGGGGGTGCCGATCGGTGTGTTAGGGGAAGTGTGTCAAAAGGTTGGACTTGTTGGAAGAGGCATTCCTTTTCCTTCCGATTGTTTGTTTGTAATTAAACAAACTGGACTTCGAGAGCGTCATTTATGGTGGGAATGTTCTCGTAAGAATGCTTTCCCTGTGCCCCCAAATTTAGTGCCGAGGAACTTTGAGTAGATTGGCAGAACTGTAGGTTTGTTGGATAAATTTAAAAATAAATTACACTTCTTTTGTTCGTTCAGATGATTAAAGTAGTAGATTGTTTTTTTTATTAATATCTATTTTGTTGTTATTATAATTTTCATATAATGGATAACAAAAAAGAGGGTGATATGGCAAGTGTGACAGAATTTAATTTTAAAAATTATGAATATGGAATGCAGATTCCATGTGATTATTGCGAAACAATTGATCTATCAGCAACAGAATCGGAGAAGGCAGAAACTCTTACTCATTTAGCTGAGCGAGTTGCTGATTTTTATGGAACATTCTTAAATCCTATGTGGCACCAGGAAAATCAAGTAATTAATACGATGCGAGTAAAGAAAGATACTTTCTATCCTGCTGATAAATTTGTTGCTTCTTTTAAAGAAAAGTTATTTCGAGAGCTATCAAAAGATTTGTCTAATGATAATTATGATAAAACTCTTTATACAGTATTAGGCCCAGCATATGAGCTTGGCGAAATATTCCAATCTGTCAATTTTCCGAAAGCAGAAGAGGTAAAATTTTTGTTTCCGCTTATTGCAAACCTAAACATAAAGCGATCGCCCCAATCGGTTGAATTAAAATGGTTTGCTGAGAAGCGCATCATACCTCAGTTCGTTTAATGCCCGGACTTGTCCGTAAATTTTTTATTTGATTAGTCTGTCATTTTTTGACCTTGCTGGCTTAACGGTAAACGGCGAGATCTTCTCATTCGTCTTGATTTTCTGCTTATAAATTTTAAAGAAATGGGGATAGGAATTTGATTAGATAGGGCAGGGACGCGAGGGGCGCCCCTGCTGGCGAACGTTACTCTTTCATCGAGAGGAGGAACTCCGCGTTGCTCGAGGTCTTTTTGAGGCGAGCTGTGAGGAGGTTCATCGCATCGAGAGGGGTGAGATCTGCAATGCCAGAGCGGAGAAGGTAAATCTTCTCCAATTCACCTGGGTGATAGAGCAGCTCTTCTTTACGTGTGCCCGATTTGATGAGGTCGATTGAAGGATAAACGCGTCGGTCGGCAAGACGGCGATCGAGAACGACTTCCATGTTACCCGTACCTTTAAATTCTTCGAAGATCACCTCGTCCATACGAGAGCCTGTATCGATGAGGGCCGTTGCGATGATGGTGAGCGAGCCGCCTTGTTCAACGTTACGTGCTGCGCCGAAGAATCGCTTTGGTTTGTGGAGTGCGTTTGCGTCGACACCGCCTGTGAGGATTTTGCCGGAGTGGGGTTGAACGGTATTGTAGGCGCGAGCAAGACGAGTGAGGGCGTCGACGAGAATGACGACGTCATAGCCGCACTCGACGAGACGGCGAGCTTTTTCAATGCACATCTCTGCGATTTGAACGTGGCGCTCTGGTGGTTCATCGAAAGTAGAGGAAATGACTTCGCCTTTTACTGTACGGATCATGTCAGTCACTTCTTCAGGACGCTCATCGATGAGGAGAACCATGAGGATGACTTCTGGATTGTTCGTTTCAATCGCATTGGCGATATTTTGCATCAGGACCGTTTTACCCGACTTTGGCTGAGCGACGATGAGGGCGCGCTGGCCTTTACCAATCGGAGCTGCGAGGTCGAGAACGCGGGTCGAAAGGCGATCGCGCGTGGTCTCCATAACGAGGCGTTTATTCGGATAGAGTGGAGTGAGGTTTTCAAAGAGAACTCGATCGCGAATTTGTTCAAAAGTTTTGCCATTGATCCGGTCCACTTTAAGAAGAGCAAAGTATTTTTCCTTCTCTTTTGGAGGGCGGATTTGACCGTAGAGGGTATCGCCTTTGCGAAGGTCAAAACGGCGGATTTGAGCAGGGGAAACATAAATGTCTTCGGCTGAGGGAAGGTAGTTGTAGTTGGGAGAGCGGAGGAAGCCGAAGCCGTCGGGAAGAACTTCTAAGCAGCCTTCAGCGACGAGGATTTCATTGGGTCTTTCGGAGAGCGTTTTCACCACTTCAAATACGACGCCCGATTTCGTGAGAGATGCTGTGTGTTTGAGACCGATGCTGCGAGCGTAGGCTTGCAGTTGGTCAATGTTCATTCGCTGGAGATCGGAAATTCGGGTGATGTTTTCTTGGCCGGTCGGCGCTTGAGCCTGGTCGGCGTATTGTTGTTCTGTATGAGACTCGTGATTCATGGATGGTTGCAACTCCGATTTATTTTGTAAGGGCGGCGTAAAGCTGTTCGACTTGCGTGTTCAAGTCAGCGAGCGAGCCGCTATTGTTGATGATGTAATGGGCTCTGCCCGATTTTTGTTGGATGGGAAGTTGACGATTCATTCGTCTCTCATATTCCTCTGGTGCATGGCCTGAGACTGGGAATCGCTTTCTAGCGATTGATTCGTCTGCAACGACGGCCACAACCACATCGTAAAAGTTTTCAGCGCCTATTTCGTAAAGCAGGGGAATTTCCACTACAAAGAGTGTGTTCGTTCCGGCTCGGCGAGCTTTATTGTAACGCTCTTCGATCTCTTTCAGAACCGCAGGGTGGAGGAGCTCTTCCAACTTGCGCAAAACTGTCGGGTCTTTAAAAGCCTTATCTGCAACGATGGATCGGTTGATTTTTCCCTGTTGGAGAACATCGGAACCAAGGGTTTGGATGACTTTTTGACCAAGATCGGTTTGGGGGTTTAACAGTTCGTGAGTAATCGCATCGGCGCTTACCACACAGGCTCCCAGCTTTTGAAACAGCTGGCATACGGTTGTTTTTCCGCTTGCTATCCCGCCAGTGATAGCAACTTTCAATAATTTTAGCATTCTGCCCAATTTTTGCCAACGGCGATGTGCACTTCGATGGGGACGTTTAGTTTTAAGACGTTCTCCATCTTGTCTTTCACAAGTTCTTGAAATATAGGCACTTCGGTGTCTGGTACTTCAAAAATCAATTCGTCGTGGATCTGTAAAATCATCTTTCCCGTTAAACGCCTATTCTCGATTTCTCGGTCGATTTCGATCATTGCGAGCTTAATGAGATCAGCAGCCGTTCCTTGCAGAGGGGTATTGATCGCGAGCCTTTCAGCGGCGGATCGGATCATGGCGTTTTGGTTATTCATTTCTGGGATGGGGCGTTGACGGCCAGAGAGAGTTTTGGACATTCCAGTTTTTCTAGCCTGTACTTTACATTCTTCGAGAAAAGCGGAGACGTGTGGGTAGCGCTCGAAATAGGTTTTGATGAAGTCAGAAGCTTCGCGCATGGAAATTCCGAGCTGCTTGGAGAGGCCGAAGGGGCCTTGTCCATACAGAATGCCGAAGTTGACCGTTTTCGCTTGCGCTCTCATTTCTGGATCGACTTCTGAAAGAGGAACAGAAAACATCAAAGAGGCGGTGTAAGCGTGGATATCCTCGCCTTGATTAAATGCTTTGATGAGTTGAGGATCTTCGCTGAAGTGGGCGAGAAGGCGAAGTTCAATTTGAGAGTAGTCGGCTCCAACGTAGCTCCAATTTTGTTTTTGTGGTTTGAAGCAGGCGCGGATCGCAAGTCCCTCCGGTGTGCGGATCGGAATATTTTGTAGATTGGGATCTTGGCAAGAAAGGCGGCCTGTCGCGGCCATCGACTGATTAAATGTGCAATGGATCCGACCTGTGTTGGGATTGACCGCTTCAGGTAGCGCTTCTACATAGGTGGAGCGGAGTTTTTCAAGGAGCCGGTAATCGAGGATGTGTTGAACAATTGGATTGTCAGGTGCGAGTTGTTCGAGCACATCGGCCGCAGTAGAAAATTCGGTCCCTTTTTTTCTACCTGGCGGTTCGAGTTTTAATTTTTGATAGAGTATTTCGCCGAGTTGTTTGGGGGAATTGAGGTTGAATTCTTCACCGACAGCTTCAAATATTTTTGTCTTTATTTTGGTAAGTGCAGCGTTGAGCGAGTGGGCGAGTTCTTTGATTTTTCCCACATCGAGATAGATGCCGGTTCGCTCCATCTTCGCTAAAACGGGGAGCAGAGGGAGTTCAATATCACGGAGAATTCGTTCCAGTTTTCGCTCTTGCAATTCTTCTTCAAAGAGCTCCTTCAGGCGGCAGGTGTAATCGGCGTCTTCACAACAATATTGTTTTACTTCGGTGATGGGCACTTCTTTCATGGTGCGTGAAGTTTTCCCTTTGCCGATGAGTTGTTCGAGGGGAATTTTCACCTTCTTGAATTTTTCAAGAGCTAATTCGTCGAGATTGTGTCGTCTGTTTTGAGGTTCGAGAAGATAAGAGGCTAAAATGGTATCAAAGCAGATTTGGGTGAGGTGAATGCCGAGATTTTCGAGGATGTGGTAGTCGTATTTGATGTTGTGGCCATAAAAAGAAGCTTTTGTTTCCTGGAAAAAGAGGCGAAGTTCTTGCAAAACGACATCGAAACCGAGTGGTCCATTGAGGGGGACATACCAAGCTTCGCCGGGCTGAATTGAAAACCCAATGCCGACAAGTTCAGCTAGAAGTGGTTTTTCACTAGTGGTTTCTGTATCGAGGCAGATCTCCTTTTCAAGAGAGAGCTTCGCAAGGAGTTCTCGGAGCTCTGGCAAGGAATCGATTAGGGTGTAATGGTGTCTATCTGTGTGCCGTTTTCCAGTTTTGGGTTTGGCAAGTTCTGGCGTTCCCATTTCTCGTAAAAGCGAATTGAATTTCATCTTGTGATAAAATTCGATGAGCTTCTCTCGATTGGTCTCTTTGATTTCATAGAACTTTTCAGATTGGGGAACGTCGATTTTCGTGACCAGGGTCGCAAGTTCGCGACTCATGAGAGCATCTTGCTTATTGTTCCGGAGGATTTCTTGTTTTTTATCCCCTTTGACTTTTTCGGGGTGTTTTAGGATTTCATCGAGTGTACCGAATTCTTTGAGAAGAGAGGAGGCTGTTTTAGGACCAAAGCCGGGAAGGCCGGGGATATTGTCTGAAGCATCGCCCATCATGGAGAGGAGATCGAGCATTTGATCTGGGCGTACGTCGAAGAGCTCTTCCACTTTTTTGGCGTCGACGATGAGATTGTCTTTGTACGTTTGGAGAAGAAACGTATGATCATCGACAAGCTGCATCAGGTCTTTGTCACTGGAGCAGATAAAGACATCTGCGCCTTGCTTGCGGGCCCAGACGGCGACACTTGCCATTGTGTCGTCGGCTTCGACTCCTGGTTCACAAAGAGTTGGAATTCCAGCGAGATTACAATATTCGTCGGCCCATTCAAATTGAGGGAAGAGATCTTCGGGAGCGCCTTTTCTGTGCATTTTGTAATCTGCATAGACAGTTTGCCGCGATTTTTTGTTGTCGGGACCGTCGAAAATGCAGACGAGGTGGCTCGGAGCAAAATCTTTGATGAGTTTTTGTATCGAGCGAACAAAGCCAAAAAGGGCGCCAGTCGACTGCCCTTCATTGTTCGTCATCTGGCCGATCGCATAGTAAGAGCGAAAGAGATAGTTTACGGCGTCGATGATGTAGAGTTTTTTCATGGACCAAAAAGGTACAAAAATTGTTCGTTTAGTTCTGTCGGCTTTTTATCAGCTAGAGGAAGAACGTGCTCCAACTTCCCTGTTAAGAGAGAAGACTTAGCTAAGTTATCGAAGAAACTGACTTTTGGGTCGAGTTCCACAACTTGGTAGGGTTTCTCGATATCGATTTGCGCAGCAACGAGAAGATCGTGTAGAGCGAGCTTATAATCGGCATCAGCCACATCGATGTAGCCTCGTTCCAAAGCGTCTGGTCCATCAAAAATGCGGGCGCCGTATTCATTGACGAGCCGATTTTTATCCATGTTGGGACGAGCGTTGGTAACGATATCGACAAAGCGATGATAGAGAAAGCTCATAATGACTTTTAAAGAAGCTCCTTCATCTGCTTTCCAGGGGCGGAAAGGGTTGAGTTCATCTTTATCAATGCCGGCAGTGAAAGTTTTTGATTCAATTCCTAGTTTGTCCATGGTGCCCGTAAAATTGAACAGAGGGCCCATGACGACACCAACAGAACCAATGATGCTGGGCGGGCTAGCATAGACTTTATCAGCTGCAGAGGCGACATACATCCCGCCAGAGGCGCACATGCCGTCAACATAGGCGTAAATAGGTGTTTTATATTTTTCTTTATAGGCTTTTAGGAGGCGATAGATGGTATCGGAGTCGGTAACGGTGCCTCCGGGCGTGTCAATGTGTAAAAGAATCGCTTTAACGCGATTATTATGTAGCAAGCCGTCCCGGGAATGGATTAAAATATCCTCGATTGTTTCGCCTGTGAGTTGATTGGGAATCCCGATCAAGCCGTCGATATTGACGCGTAGGACCACTGGCGAGGCCATGGAAAGGGCGTCTTGCTTATCTTGGAGGTCCGGAAGAATCGTTAAAGAAGTTTTTTCCTCTGGGACATAAGTCGGAGCGAAAAGGGAGTAGACGATCGCCACAAAAACAAGGGCGACAAAGAGGCCGATCACAGAAAAAAACATTTTGCAAAGGCTTCTCAATGAAGAAACAAAAATCGATTCTCGAATAACTTCCATGGTGATTAACCGTAATTTAAAGATTAATCCTGATCATAACGGATAGGAGGTTAAAGATGCAAAGTTCCTTAATAGAATGGCTCACAGTTCACACTTGGCCCGTCGAAGTTGTTGCGGCGCTGATCTCTCTATTGCTCCTCAATTTTGGTTTAAAAAAGCTCTTGGCGAAACAAAAGCGGACCGCCCATGTGAAAGAGGGAAGCTGGCTCTATCATCTCGATTACGCCGCGCTCGTTCCTGCGCAGGTTCTCCTCTCTATTTTGCTCGGCTGCTTTTTAATCGATTTGGCGATTCGGGAATTTTCAGGTGCATCGATTTCCCTTGCTGTAGTGCGCAATGTCGGGATTGTCATTTGCCTTGCTTGGTTTTTCTTGCGATGGAAAAAGGTGGTTCACCGCACGTTGATGGCTCATCAAGGGGGATTAAAACATTCCTATGATCCGCTCTCTTTAGCCGTTACGGGGCGTTTATTTACGATTGGGGTCGTCTTTTTAACAAGTCTCATTGTGCTCCAACTGTTAGGCGTCGATATTGCTCCTCTGGTTGCTTTCGGGGGAATTGGAGCGGCTGCCCTCGGCTTTGCGAGCAAGGACGTAATCGCCAATTTCTTTGGCGGTGTGATGCTCTCCTTTACTCGCCCCTTTACCGTAGGGGATTTTGTTGAGCTGCCTCAAAAGAAGATGTCGGGCAATGTCGAAGAAATCGGCTGGTATCTCACCTCACTGCGAGATGTGAAAAAGCAACCGATCTATATTCCGAACTGGCTCTTTGCCACTGAGCTATTGATCAATCAGTCCCGTATTTCTCATCGCTGTTTAGATGAGCGAATTGAGATTCGGTATGACGATCTATCGAAATTGACTCCGATTTTAAAAGAGGTTCGCTCTGTCTTAGAACAGGAGCCTTTATTAGATCGAAAGCTATCTCACTATGCACATTTACTTGAGTTTACCTCTTTTTCTGTGCAAATGGAGTTAAAGGCTTATTTTACTTGTACCGCTTATCAAGAATTTATGCAGGTGCGGCAAAAATTGCTCTTGCGAATTCATGATATTTTATCTCAATTTGGAGTTGAAACTCCCGTTCCGATTACCCAGATTGTGATGAGAGAAAGCGTCCCTAGCTAACTTCAGCTTTTGGGGTGGTTTGAATTAGCTCATAGAAGGCGAAGCACCCCATGGCGATAAAAGAGGCGAAGACGATCGAGGAGAAATCGTGTTGTAGGGTGAGGCCCATCAAGACGATAAATTGGAGCGCTGTTGTCACTTTTCCCCAGCGAAGAGGTCGGAGCTCCACTCGATTCCAATTCCCACTGATCAGCATCAGAAGAGCATAGAGCGAGACAAAAAAGTCGCGCGATAGCATCGCTAAGAGTTCCCAGGTGGCGAGCCTTCCTTCGCTAAATAAGACAGTCAGAGCAAAATAGACAAAAAATTTATCCATCGCAGGATCGAGAATGGCTCCAAACTTGCTCGCTGAACGATAGCGGCGGGCGAGATAGCCGTCTATGCTATCGGTAATCATGGCGAGAAAGATGGCTAGAAACCGGAGCGTCGCATTCTCTTGGAGAAAGAGAAACGCCAGCGGGGCTCTAACTAGGGATAGTCCGTTCGATAGTGTGATCATTCAGCTTCAAAATATCGATCCGTTATACCAAATTAGGGCAATTACCGGAACTCCAAAGGATGATTTGGCTAAGACTTATAATTTTCTTTAAACCGAAAAAGGGTGGCTTCTGGCAAAAATTTTTAGAAACCGCGGCTTGTTTAATCTGCCTTCTAGACAGGGCTGTTGGCGAGAGCCGGTTTTGGCGTTGTGTCTTCTTCTGGGATTTCGAGCTTAGCGTTAGCGGTGACAAGCTCGTCAAATTGCTTGCCTAAAGAGACGACGGCGAGGCCCCAAATGAGGAGGACGCCGAGGAAGATCACAGCGACATAAGGTGTGCTTGCCGAAACGGTGGTAAAGAAGAGGAGAAGTCCTTGGTGAATGACTGAACCTCCCGATTTTCCGAGGCGAGAGCCGACGCCATCAATGGCTGCTTTTCCTTTGAGCTTCGATTCGTTGCTAAGAGGAATGAAGGCGATCTCTTTGGTTGCATCAAAGAAAGTGTATTTGGAAGCGCGGGTAAAAATATTCTGGAGAGATCCAAGGAGAAGGCCGAAGGCTACGGGCGAAAAGCCAACCATAGAGGCGACCCAATCGAGACCTGAATTTTGGAACAGGATGAAGGCAAAAAAGCCGATTCCTGTCAGGAGCATCACAGCCGGGGGAATGAGAGCGCTAAAGGTCCAAGAGAAGCGGCGGATCACATTTCCAGTGAGGAAAATCGAGGCGAGCGTTGCGACGATTCCGATGACTGTTGTCACTTGTCCCATGTAAGATTGGAAATCACTCGGATCTGGATACATGGCGTTGATCTGGTTTTTCCAAACAACTTCGATGAGGTTGATAGCGAGGTTATATGTGATGACGATGGCTGCAATGCAAATCAAATATTTTGATTTGACGAGGTAAGAGACGTTTTTGCGCATCGACATTTTGACTTTTTCCGGCTGCTGCAGAGTCGGATTTGCCCTTTCGCTGGGGCGAATCACGCGGGTGTTTAGCCAGCGGAAAATAGCGACTGATAAGACGCCGCAGATAATGATGGTGCAATTGAGGAAGAGAACCGACTGCTCCCAGCGTGTGACGCCATAGGGAACGAGGGGGTTGAAGGTGATGTCGGAGAGCCAAACAGAAATCTGACCGGAAGCGATCGAAGAGGCGTTTCCTCCAATCATGAGGAGGCCGTAGTAGCGTCTGGCGTCGGCGACTGAAACAACTTCGTTCATGAAGCCCCAGAATAGGACGGTCATGATTGCGGTGCTCCAGAGTTCGCACATCACATAAAAGAGGGTAAAGGTCCAATTTCTAAAAATGGCGATCAGCCCTTTAAATCCTGCGGGGAGAAGAGCTTGCAATTGATCAGCCAAGCCGTGTGGGTGGAGATGTTCACGGAGAGGAAAGAGGACAAAGGTAAAGAGGAAAAAGAAAGCCAAGAAAATGAACATCATGATGTAAAAAACTTTTTCTCGGCTGAACTTGTTGGCTAAGCGGGTAAAGATCAAAGTGAGGAGAATGGCGCTCGGCAAAATAGCCCAGACTTTAATGAAGGGGATCACCTCGGCGCCGGCATTGGGGGCGGTGACAACCATCGAATCTTTAAAGGTGCGGAGGAGATTATAATTCAAAACAATGAGGAAGAACATCCCCATCATCGGGAGAAATCTGCGGAGTTCAAATCGGCGGATAGGCCAAAAAAAGGCTCGCCACTTGCTAAATTGGACCGGTTCCGTTTGCATATCCTTCTACGGCAATGCTATTAGCATCGCACATTTGTTGATTTTTGGTTGAGTACTTCGTAGCTTAGGACCGCTTTTTTTGATCGAAGTCACTGTCTCTTAGTACTTTGCTCGCTCAATCCGAAGAGCTTACATCAAATCTGGATTCGGATGCCCAAATTATAATGGTTTTTGTTAAATAAGCTAGATCGTAATTATTATTTGTCTGTTAAGGCGTCAATTCCGGGTAGGTGGCCATACTCAATAAATTCTAGAGAAGCTCCTCCGCCCGTCGAAAGATGAGCGAATTTATCACTGAGACCCATTTGTTGAATCGCTGCGACTGAATCTCCCCCTCCAACAATAACGTCGGCGGGCGAATTGGCGAGTGTCTCGGCAATTCCGTGAGTGCCGACAGCGAAATGGGGCATTTCAAAAACGCCTAAGGGACCATTCCAAAAAACAGTCGACGCTTTCAATAAAAGTTTTGACCACTCTTGTACCGTTTGAGGACCTATGTCCATCCCCATCCATCCTGAGGGGATCGGTTGTTTTGCAGAGACAGTTTTGCGATTTGCACCATTTTCAAACCTATCTGCAATCACAAGGTCGGTGGGAAAATGGAGCAAATTGGCTTTTGTGGAAGCGAGAATTTCTTTCGCTGTGGGAAGGTCTTTGGGATCGAATAGCGAGGCGCCAATTTCAATTCCCTGTGCTTTCATAAATGTAAACGTCATGCCGCCGCCGATAAAGAGGCCATCGACTAATTTGAGTAAATTTTGGATGACACCCGCCTTAGTTGAAACTTTCGATCCGCCAATGATGGCATAAAAAGGGCGTTTGGGTTGATGAAGAAGAGGGGAGAGGTGGGCGATCTCTTTTTCCATGAGGAATCCCGATGCTGCTCGACCTGGAAAATATTTTGCTACAATGGCCGTGGAAGCGTGTGCTCGATGAGCTGTTCCAAATGCATCATTTACATACACAGTGCCGAGGCGAGCGAGCTGTTTTGCAAAATCGGGCTCTTTCTCGGGCTCTTCTTCACCGGGGTGAAAGCGAACATTTTCTAGGAGAAGAATTTGACCTGGATGGAGTTGATTGGCCATCCGTTCGACTTGAGGACCTACGCAATCAGGAGCTAAGGCGACCGGTTTTTTTAACAGTTCTGAGAGTCTCTTTGCACAAGGTGCAAGAGTGTATTGAGCTTCGGGTTTCGCTTTGGGACGTCCTAGGTGGCTCATCAAAACAAGAGAGGCGCCATGATTGAGAATATACTCAATGGATGGAAGCGCCGCTTGGATGCGAGAGTCATCAGAGATGGAACCATCTTTGTTTTGTGGGACATTGAAGTCGACGCGCATGAGTACGCGTTGTCCTTTCAAAGAGAGATCTTTAAGAGTTAATTTTTCCATGGATTACATGGATAGCAGAAAACTCAAAGTTGTGCAAATGGATTGGCAGATTGTTCAAAACCGCCACCCTTTTTTCTCTGTTTGAGTTCTGAGCGAATGGAAAAGAGGAGGTCTTGATCGAAGTCTTTTCTTTCAGCCCATAAGAGATACTCGATTGGGATTTCGTCGAAGCGGCGCCCTTTATGTTTTCCAAGTGGCATCGTTTTCAGCTTTATCGGTTTTTCCAAGGCTTTGAAAATCTCTTCGGTCGTTTTAAACTTTTTGGTGAGAAATTTAAACACTTCGATGTTGACCAATACGTCGCTCATGGCTCGATGAGTGCCTTGCGCTTCGATGTTAAAGTGCTGGCGCAACATGTCGAGCGAGTTGACCGGGCTTTCGCCGTAGAGACGAGCGAGTCGAAGGGTATCGATGAAGCGAGCTTGGTGAATTTTCGAAGGGATTTGGCAACGTTTTGCTTCAGCGGCCAAAAGGGAGATATCGAAAGTGATTCCATGGCCTATGATGATGTGGCCTTCAATCATTTTAAGAAGTCCGGGCAGCACTTCTCCGATTTTTGGTTTATCGGCGACCATTTCAGCGGAGATGTTGTGGATATCTTGAGAGATTTGAGGAATGGGGCACTCGGGATTGACGAGGGTCTCATATTGATTGAGGATTTTATCGAACGTGAAACGAGCTGCTGCTACTTCAACGACTCGATCTTTGTCTGTATCTAAGCCGGTCGATTCGCAATCGATGCAAACAAAGATATCTTGCGAGAGAGATCCCATTATAGCTTCCTGTTGAGTAGTTGAATCAAGTTGCGCCGAGCGCCAGGGTCTTGATTGGAAAATAGAAGGCAATCGATAGCAGGTGAAAAGTGAGCTCTATTCTGCTTTTCAATCTCTTTTATTTTCGAAGGGAGGAGTTTATCAGATTTAGTGAAAATGACAACAAGCGGAATTTGTTTTGCTTGCACCCATTCTGCCATGGCTAGATCTTCGGCGGAGGGCTCTCTTCGGCTATCGACGAGGAGGAGAAGCAATTTAAGAGTTTGGCGTGTTTGTAAGTAGTTTTCGATCGACTGGCTCCAGGAGCTCACTTCTTTTTTTGCCGCTTTTGAATACCCATATCCCGGGAGGTCGACGAGGAGGAGTTTTTCATCGATGATGAAAAAGTTAATTCTTTGGGTTTTACCTGGCGTGGAGGAGGTTTTTGCCAGTTTTTTATCGCGCAGAAGAGTATTGATTAAAGTCGATTTGCCTACATTTGACCGGCCGACGAAAGCAATTTCTGGTAGAGGTTTCCCTTGATCGGATTTGAGATTTGGGAATTCATCTGCCGTAAGTCCTGATGCAATAAAGCGCCCTTTTTCAAATGGAATCATCGCTCTCCCCATCGTGTGATCCGAGCCATACGCCCAGTAGGTTCTTCGTAGGTCAATTCAATCAGCCATGCATCAGAGGGAAGGAGTGATTCAATCTTCTCGGGCCACTCAATTGCTGCCACTCCGCCATTGCCTAAAAATTCATCGAATCCGAGGCGGGCAAATTCTTCAAGAGATGGGATGCGATAGAGATCGAAGTGGTAAATCGGGAAGGGCCCTTCATAAATCTGGAGGAGAGAGAAGG
Organism: Chlamydiota bacterium; assembly: GCA_048498835.1. GTDB lineage: Bacteria > Chlamydiota > Chlamydiia > Chlamydiales > SM23-39 > CAITMJ01. The sequence goes on from JBEHXF010000007.1 coordinate 37,019, forward strand.
TGGGGCTTTGCGCAACGTCGCGGACTTGAAGACCTTCTAAAAATCCTTGCATAAACGTTGTTTTGCCAGCTCCGAGGTTTCCCTTGAGGGCAATGATATCGTTAGGTTGGATTTGCTGCGCAAATGAAGCGCCGAGTTGGTGAGTCTCTTCGGCGCTCTGAAGGAGCTGCACTATTCGCTGTCGACCCATTTTGCCAGATAGGGTCCGAATTCGGGGTACTCTGAAAGAGCTTCGACGAATTGGGCGATTTTATCTTCTGTCAGGTGTTTTTGGATAAACCCGAGGAAGTGCTCTTCAATTTGGAAGCGGTTTTGGTTTTGTACTTCGAGAAGAGTCAAATGTTTAATATGATTTTTCTTGAAATCATCGATGACAGCTTGGCGGCTATTGAAGAGTTTGCCCGTGATCGCAGAGGAGTATACAACTTTTTTCATTGAGGCTTTTCGCTCAGAAATATAGTTGCGGATTACATCTGGATCTTCCGAAACGAAGAAACGTTTAGCAGGGAGGCCGCCGACTCGTTCTTTGTTTTCGGGGCATTTGGCCACCCAGTCATAGATCGCGTCTTGCGGGTTCGGGTGGGTATTATCGCCAAATACTTTACCAGTAAAGGGACAAATATAAATTTTCTTTGTCTGTTCGTTGACGCTTTGTTGGCCAAATTGGATGGTGATCTCAGTTTCGCGCCAGAGCTTGCCTTGGCTTTCCAGGTGGCGAATCACATCGTCAATGCCTTGGTAAATCGTCTTATCACGAGGGAAAAGAACTGGTTTTACATGGTGCTTTTCCTCGATAAAGGCCAAATAGATCGTGACGAGGTCAACGTTCTTATTTTTCTTTAAAAATTTAAGCAAATCATTTTTTTGCTCATTCGTAATCGTGAGCGCAGTCGTCATGATGGCCTCGAATGATATGGGAGGTTTATTTTCAGGAGTCTAACTTAACTTAAAATCGAATATCGGGCAAGAAAACCCTTTTCGGCTTTCGCCTTTATCATTTTTTTGCTATATTCTTTTAAAAATTTGTAACAGGTTTGAGGTCTTGATGAATAACCAGCTTTTGGAAAAAAGTCTTACCGATCCGAAACAGCGATTAAATGCTCTCATTCAAGAGAGTCAAAAATCGGCCGGACCTCACCTAGAGCTTCTCCCTGTAAAAGGGTATGAGCAAGTCTATAAAGTCACCGATAAGAAGGCTGGATTGACCGCCATTATCGCCATCCATGATTCTACACTCGGACCCGCGTTGGGCGGCATTCGCATCCACCCTTACGCCACTTTTGAACAAGCGCTGGAAGACGTCTTGCGCCTTTCGAAGGGGATGACCTACAAATCGGCTGTGGCCGACGTGGGCTACGGCGGGGGCAAAAGCGTGATCATCGCTGATCCGCGAAAGCAGAAAACCCCTGAAATGCTTTTAGCCTTTGGCGCAGCTGTCGAAAAATTGGGCGGGCGCTATATTTGTGCGGAAGATGTGGGCTGCACCACAGAAGATGTGATGATTGTCCGAAAGGCGACCAAGTACGTCGTCGGCCTTCCTCATGCAAAGAGCAGCGGAGATCCGGGACCTTTCACAGCTTGGGGTACCTTCCGCGGCGTCTGCGCCACATTGAAAAAAATCTATGGCACGGAATCTCCAGAGGGGCGAACTGTCGCGATCCAAGGGCTTGGCAATGTCGGCCTTCACCTAGCTGAATATTTATTTTGGGCTGGAGCCAGTCTGATCCTCTCCGATATCGATCCAGTTAAGTTGCAAAAAGTCGCGTCTAAATTAGGCGCAAAAACGGTGCCCGCTGATCAAATCATGAAAGTGGACTGTGATATTTTTGCTCCCTGCGCGATGGGCGCTATTTTAAATGATCAGACGATTCCGCTTCTTCGCTGCAAAGGCATTGCTGGTTGCGCGAATAATCAATTGCTAAAAGATACCCACGCAAATGCTTTGAGCGCGCGCGGTATTCTCTATGCCCCTGACTTTGTCATCAATGCGGGTGGTCTTTTGAATGTTGCTGCAGAACTCAATGAAGAAGGGTATGTTCCTGCTGCTGCGCGATTCAAAGTACATCGCATCTATGATACGTTGCTCGCGATTTACGAAATTGCAGAGCGGAATAAAGAGTCGACCCATCAAGCCGCTTTAGCATTGGCTGACTATCGCATTAAATACAGCTTAGGCAAACGGATTTTCGCTCCGACTTTCCACCATACAGTTGAGTAGTCAATGGAAACGGTACACGATGCATTGCAACGGCAAATTTCCGTTGCCATCGAGCGCGCTTTTGCAAGTGCGTTGACAAGGGAAGAAGCGACCGCTGATATCAGCCCCTGTGCGCAGGAAGAATTTGGCCATTACCAGTGCAATAGCGCTCTTCGTCTCTCCAAGCATCTCAAGCTGAATCCCCGAGTAGTCGCTCAAAAGATCATCGATTCTTTCGACGAGAAAACGAAACAAGAATTGGCTAAAGTGGAGATCGCAGGTCCAGGATTTATCAATCTGACCTTATCTACAGCGTTTCTCTCGCAGCAGCTGCAAGAGATGCTAGTCGATCCTTTTCTCGGTGCGCCACGCCCTAAAAAACCAAAGAAAATCATCGTCGAATTTTCCTCCCCGAATATTGCGAAAGAGCTCCACGTCGGCCACATTCGCTCCACCATCATTGGCGATTGTCTCGCGCGTCTGTTTGAGTTTTTAGGACAAAATGTCCTTCGGCTCAATCACATTGGAGATTGGGGGACGCAATTTGGGATGTTGATCGCCTACATGAAAGAGCATGTTCCTGCCGTTTTAGCTGGCAAGCAAGGAACCGATCTACAAGGGTTGCTGGGATGGTATAAGGCATCGAAAAAGCGCTTTGATGAAGATTCAGCCTTTAAAAAAACAGCTCAGCTCGAAGTGGTGAAGTTGCAGTCAGGAGATCCGACAGCCGTCCATGCTTGGAAAATGATCTGTGATATTTCTCGAAAGGGATTTCAAGAGATTTACGATTTACTGGGTGTTCGCATCGAAGAAAGAGGCGAATCATTTTACAATCCCTTCCTCAAAGAAGTCGTCGATGAATTAGACCGAAAAGGTCTTGTCTTTGTTTCTGATGGAGCCAAGTGCATTTTTCTCGATGGTTTTAAGAATCGGGAAGGAGAGCCACTTCCTCTGATGGTTCAAAAATCGGATGGTGGTTACAACTACGACACAACCGATATGGCCGCGATCCGTTACCGAATTGATCACGATAAAGCGGATCGAATCATCGTCGTTACAGACGTGGGGCAGAGTCTTCATTTTCAAATGATTTTTGCCGCTGCAGAGAAAGCTGGTTGGCTCGATCCGAAGAGAACCGAAGTGAATCACGTTGGTTTCGGCCTGGTTTTAGGAGCAGATGGGAAAAAGTTTAAAACTCGCTCCGGCGATACTGAAAAATTGATCGACCTACTCACTGAGGCGGTGACCGAGGCTAGAAAAGTGATTGTTGAGCGGATGCCCCAAGCGCCTGCAGAGGAAATCGATCATTTAGCTAAAGTCATTGGGATTGGCGCCGTCAAATATTCCGATCTTTCTTCCCATCGGACTAAAGATTATACATTCAGCTATGAGCGTATGCTCCGCTTCGATGGAAATACAGCTGTCTTTCTTCTCTATGCTTATGTCCGAATCAACGGCATTAAGAGAAAAACAGGCGCTGACATGAAGCAAGTGCTCGCTCACTCAAAACTTCATCTTACACATCCGACAGAGATTTCGCTCGGACTGCATCTTCGTAGATTTGGGGAAGTGCTGGAAAGTGTTTCTCGCGATCTCTTGCCGAATCGATTGGCCGATTATCTCTATGAATTGGCTGAGAAATTCAATGCCTTTTTCCGCGATTGTCGCGTAGAAGGGACTCCTGAAGAGGGAAGTCGTCTTATTCTTTGCGAGCTCACGGCTAAAGTATTGAAACAAGGTCTAGAAATTCTAGGTCTTGAGACAGTCGACCGGATGTAAGCTCATATCTCTTCAAATCCAGTTGAGGAGATAGATATCAGCTAGCGCATTTCATGATAAAAAAAACGCCCCAGGGTAAGGGGCGTAAAATAATAAAAAGGTATTAGGGTTATTATGGACAATTAACGAAGGTGAGGTCGTTAATTACCAGAAATTATATCAAAAACTTCATTTCAAATAAACTAATTGCTATACCGATAATCAAAAGTTTAATTAACTGGTCTTCAGTTAGTTAATAAATGTTTTGGAAGAGGATCCCGGCGTTTCTCGGACGAGGCGGGGTACGCCAAAGCCGGATAAGCGCTCTTGGGCATATTGAATGAGCTCTTTACCCCGTTCATCAGGAACGTAGAAATGAGAGGCTCCGCGCACAGGATCGAGGAGGTGGAGGTAATAGGGGACGATTCCTGCATTCGTCAGACTTCGGCAAAGCTCAAAAAAAGTCTTTTCATCGTCATTTACGCCCTTAAGAAGAACCCCCTGATTGAGGACAGGGATGCCTAGCTGGGAGATTCGCTTGAGGGCTCTGATCACATCTTCATCGAGCTCTTTTGGATGATTGCAGTGAATGATGAAGAAGATCTGTTTTTCTAAGCTGCTGAGAAGTTCGATAAAAGCATCATCGATCCGTTCGGGGATGCCGATGGGGAAGCGTGTATGAAATCGGATTCGTTTGATATGGGGGAATTCATCGATTGAGCGCAGCAAATTACCCAAAACCGCGTCACTGAGCGAGAGAGGGTCTCCGCCGCTTAAGATGATTTCCGACAGATCGGTGTGATTTTTAATGTAGGCGAGCTCTGCTTCAAATCCCGTGGCATAAGACTCATACGGAAAATTTTGTCGGAAGCAATAGCGGCAGTGCATAGCACACGCGCCTGTTGGAAGAAGGAGCGCTCTTCCGTCGTATTTATGTAGTAATTTTTTCTCTTCGCGAAACTTCGAGTCATTGAGCGGATCTATTTCGAAACCCGGCGTAGAGACTGTCTCTTCAACAAGCGGGACAAACTGACGCAAAAGAGGATCGTGTAAATTGTTTTTCGCTATTTTGGCAGCTAATCGACGGGGAAGATTGAGAGTGAATTTTGCATCATCGAGAAGCATCAGCCGATTTTCGTCAGATAGCTGTAGGTAATCGGCGAGTTTAGTTGTGGATGTGAAATTTTCTCTTTGAATTTGGCGCCAAATCGGAACGGCCGCGGATGGGGACTTGAAGATAGAAAGACTCATAGCGGTTGGCTATTTTAGTGGTCGAAATACCTCCTGTCAATGGTCATTATTTTAAAATAACTTTTCTAAAATTTAAAGATACTCGGCCCGTTTCTACAGGGAAAAGGCCATGATGCCAATCGTAGCGTAGAGGACCTTGAAACAGATAGGCCATTCCCGCTTGCTCGGGAAGAAAAAAGCGACTCGATTCGCCGATTTGGGGATCGATAAAATAGAGAGATTGTTGCGTATCGGGAATGAGAATGAGGCCTAAAATCGAATTGGAAAAATAATAGGTTCTCTCTTTTCCATCGCGAGAGGGTTTTAGCGACCGATCGGCATGAGGGGTAATGCCTTGGCCGGGCCCATAAAATGTGACGATGCAATGATTGAGCTCTTCAGGAGAGGCAATGTCGGTCAGCTGATCTTTGAAAGTGGAAAAAATTTTTTCGAAGAGCGAGAAGCGCAGGAGGGAACGGGCGATCGATAACGAGTCCATTTTCCAGATCGTGAAATTGCAAACCAAATTCGAGAGTTTCACGTCTCAGGTTTCCGTCTGTCCAGCTAAGGCGGTCGGAATCATGATTCACTTCTTCAATCAGTTCCTCAAATGTTTCATCAAATGAATGGAGAAACAGTCGGTCTGGAAGAGAGTGGAGCAAGAGGGGAAAGAGAAGGAGAGGGGGAATAAAAAAAATTCTAAACATTGTTCTCGCCTAAAAAAAATCTTTTCTTTATCTTTTTTGAAATTAAAAAAATGGATGTAGATCTTATGAGAGTTGCTTTTCTGTGTCTAGCGTTTCTCTTTGGATGGCAAGCAGAGTGTGGATCTGTTTGGCAAGATGAAGCTGCGTTAATCGCGCATGTTGAAAATAGCATTCAGAAAGCTGTTGATGGAGTTTCCAAGGTCAATAAAAAAGCTTTGGCGATTCATGGGATGTCAAGCGCTAAAGTTCGGCACTTTCTTAATAATGTGTGTTCTTTGCCAGGATCGTCCTATTTAGAGATTGGTTCCTGGAAAGGTTCAACCCTTGTATCGGCTCTTCATAAAAATCCGGTCAAGGCAATCGCTATCGATAACTGGTCACAACAATTTTATTATGTTCCTTCAGCTCGGGAGGATTTTTATGCCAATGTTGATCCCTATTTAAAAGAAGGTAAGTTAACTGTGATTGAGCGAGATTGTTTTGTTCTCTCTCCTCGTGAAGTGACGCAAACACCAATTAACATCTATTTTTTCGATGGAGAACATACCTATAATAGTCAAAAACTGGCCTTTACTCATTACAATGAAATATTCGCCGATATGTTCATTGCCATTGTAGATGATTGGAATTGGACCCAAGTTCAAAACGGAACGAGAGATGCCTTTTCTCAATTAGGCTATCACGTTGTATACGAAAAAGAACTCTTTTGTGAAATGAACGGCGATGCTTCGTCTTGGTGGAATGGTCTTTACATCGCAATTGTGAAAAAATAAGAGGGGCACGATGAAATTTCTAATATGCATGTTCTCAATTTTTGCAGTTTCATTATCTGCGTTGCTTCCTGCTCCCTATCATTCGATTGAACTGCTGCCTGAAAATACGTTTGGTTGGTACGCGAACAGAAAAATGGTCGATCGAATTTTTCGAGAACATGAAATTCGGTTGGTTGTTGAAGTGGGTAGTTGGGTAGGTGGTGGATCGACTCGTCATTTTGGTGAGTTGCTTAGAGCTAAACGTGGCCTTCTCTACTCGGTAGATACTTGGTTGGGAAGTACAACCCAGCAGCCTGGTAAAGTGCATCATCAGCCTGATATTTTGCCTCACGTTTATCAGCAATTTTTATCGAATATGATTCATTGGGGTTTGGCTGAAACAGTCATTCCTGTACGCATGAAAAGCGTGGAGGCTGCACGTGAATTAACTGTGCAACCTGATCTCATTTACATCGACGGAGAACATACTGCTGATGCAGTCTATGAAGATTTAGTTGCTTGGTATCCATTTGTTGAAGAGAGGGGAATATGTTGTGGTGATGATTGGACATGGTCATCAGTACGAGAGGGAATTCATCGATTTGTTAAAGAGCGGAATTTACAGGTTGTAGGCAAAGAAAATTTCTGGCGAATTTTCCGTGCTGATGAAGAGGTTTCAGATCTATAACACTTCGATCGGTTTAGGGATCAAGTTATTCAGTGCGAATTTTACCTTTTCCCCAGACTGTTTTTTCGTGATGGATTGGCGAGTGATATCGGCTCCTAGACTGACGAGCTTTTGGACGAGATCTTCATAGCCGCGATCGAGGAAATCGACATTCGAAATGGTGCTCTCTTCTGTGGTGAGGAGAGCCGCCATCACGTAGGCGAAACCAGCTCGTAGATCGGGAATGGAAATTTCTTTCGCGCGGAGAGGAGTGGGTCCTTTGACAACTAGGCTATGGAGGTGGTTATTGGAAGCAAAGCGACAGGCTTTACCACCGAGACATTGGGTGAAAAGTTCGATATCAGCGCCCATCTCTTTGAGCATCTGCGTATAACCAAAGCGGTTTTCGTAAACAGTTTCATGAATGACAGAAGAGCCTAGAGTTTGCGTAAGCAGAACGACGAAGGGTTGTTGCCAATCGGTCATAAAACCAGGATGAACGTCGGTTTCGAGATGTAGGCCGCCTTTTAGCTCTTGATCGTGAAAAAATTCGATTCCGTTGGAGCGAACTTGAAAGCCGCCGCCAATTTCGCGGAGTTTATTGAGGAAAGCGATCATGTTGAGGTGTTCAGCGCCCTCGACAAAGACACGCCCTTTCGTAGCAACGGCTGCCATAGCATACGAGGCCACCTCATTTCGATCAGTGAGGACTGTATGTTCCACATCATGAAATTGCGTTGCTTGTTCAATACAAATGGTCCGATCTACATCGACCATGATGTTGGCGCCCAGTTTTTGGAGAAAGAGGATCAGATCGATGATTTCTGGTTCGATGGCGGCATTTTTAATGAGGGTAGTTCCTTTTGCGCGGACAGCTGCCAAGATGGTGTTCTCCGTTGCGCCAACAGAAGGATAACTCAATGTGATCACTGCTCCATTGAGACCCTGATGGGCTTGCGCAAAATAAGCGCCCTCTTTTTTCATCTCTCGGTATTCGATGCGAGCGCCGAGTTTTTGTAGAGCATGGATATGGAGATCGACCGGGCGTGTACCAATGAGGTCTCCGCCGATGGTTGGGACAATGATGTCTTGGTCGGTGCGGCCGAGAAGAGCTCCGATCATGAGGATGGGGATTCGGTTGGATCCAGAATAGCGTTGTGGGACGTAGGTAGTTTTGAGTTCGTGGGTGACGATTTCAAGCGTTTTCGCTTTTTTATCCCAGTTCACTTCGGAACCAATTTCGCGGCATAAATTCACTGTAATTTCAACATCACCGATGTTAGGTACATTGAAAAAAGTGCATTTACGATCGGAAAGAAGGGATGCGACTAACAATTTAGTCATTGCGTTTTTGGCGCCAGCGGCACGAATCTGCCCGAGAAGCGGCTTTCCGCCGCGGATTTTTAACACTTCCATGCTCCTAGTCTAAACAAAGTCGAATTTTAATTCGATTTTTCTCAAAAAAATCCTCTGGATACAGATATAGAACTCTATGGTATACTAGAGCCGAAAGAAATTTATGCAGACGCAATTTCCGATCTTTCGTACCGGGATTGGCCAAGCCAGTCACCGTTTTCTTCCTTCTGATTCATCTAAGCCTTGCTTAGTGGGTGGGATCATTTTTGATAATGTTCCCGGCCTTGACGCTGAATCCGATGGAGATGTGGTCTATCACGCGATTTGTAATGCCATCAGTTCTTTAACAGGCGTCCCAATTCTAGCGGGAATTGCAAGCGATCTTTGCCGCTTGGATGGAATAACCGATTCTCAAGTCTACGTGGAGCGGGCAGTCGAAACGCTGGAAAAACAAAAAATTGTCCATTTAGCGATGACGATCGAAGGAAAGAGACCCAAACTTGACGATCGGGTTGAAGCGATGCGCAAAAAAATTGCTCATGTTTTAGGTCTTCGTCTTCAACAGGTTGGCCTAACCATCACCTCTGGCGATGGATTGACCGACTTCGGCTGTGGTGACGGATTGCAGTGCTTCGCGATCCTTACAACTTTGGAAGAATAGAATTTCGCTGAAGAAGCGACAGGAAATCAATCACAGAGTTACACAGAGATAAAGAAGAGTTTCGCAGAGAAAAAATATAGATTGATTATATCTCTGTGTAACTCTGTGGTTATTTTTAATAGACGTCTTGAAGGTAGCGCTTCTGTTGGCGCAGGGTTTTTAGCCAGGCCCGAGCGTCTTCTTCAATGAGCGAACCTTGGTCTTTGGCGATTTGAATCAGGGTGAGTTCTACATCTTTAGCCATTTTTTCAGCGTCGCCACAGACGTAAATGTAAGCTCCGTTTTGGATCCAATCAAAGAGCGAAGCCCGTTGTTCCCATAGTCGATGCTGCACATAGATTTTTTCGTTCTGATCGCGCGAGAAAGCGAGATCAAGACGAAGCCTGTCTTGCCTTTCTAATTCAAGAAAAAAATCGGCATAGTAAAAGTCAGTGGCCTGGTTTCGCTCTCCAAAAAAGAGCCAATTACTGCCTGAATGTTGCAGAGCCAGCCGCTCTTGTAAAAAAGCGCGGAAGGGGGCGACACCGGTTCCTGGACCAATGAGGATGATCGAGGCATTGGGATCGGATGGTAGAGTGAAGCCATTGGCGGGTTGTACATAGATCGGAATAGGAGTCTTTTCTATCTCTGCTGTCTGGCAGAGGAAATGGCTGCCAACGCCATAGCGGGGTTCTCCACGTACTTGATAGGAGAGAGAGGCTACGGTGAGATGGATTTCCTCTGGATACATGGTAGGAGAAGAGGCGATGGAGTAAAAACGGGGCATCAGAGGAAGAAGTGAGGCCAGATCTTGCGCAGAGAGATGAGCGCCAGGAAAGGCGATGAGTAGGTCTGCGAGGTGATGCGTCTGGAGAACTTCTGACAGTTTGGCTTTATTCTCTGCAATCAGAAGAGTGTCAAGTCCTGTCGCTCCTTTATCTTTCATCATTTTGAGAAAGGTGGATGTGCATTTTGCGAGATTGGCTTTATGTAAGAGAAAGTCAAAAATTGTCAGGGTTGTATTTGAGCGAGAATCAAAGAAGGGTTCGGCTCCCGTCAGTTTTAAAATTTTAAGAATAGAGCGGACGAGTGGTTGATGATTGATTGGGTAAATCCCGATGCTGTCGCCGACTTGGAAGGGAATTTGTGCAGAGAGTTCAATGTGGTAGGTCTCTTTGCTCGAGCCGGCCTGATTGAGCAGAAACCTTTTTTTGATCTTGGCACTGTAAGGATTGGTGCGGCTGTAGATTGACAAGTTCAAGAGGCTCTGTTTAGAGTGTGTAAAACGAGGCAGCTATTTATGAAGTCCATCATGTGGTCGATTCTTATTTTGAGTCTAGTAGGTTGCAGCAACTCTGGCTATCATCCATGCTATGTCATCACAAAATCGCCCATCGACGAGCTTGCACCCGTCGATGAGGAAGAAGCTATGCCGTCGCAGGAATTGCAGTAAAGAGAGCTTTGCAATCTTTCTTTTCCCATCCCTTTTTCAGCTGATCGAGCTTTTTGTTAGAGATGCCGCCGAGCATTTCAATTGCTTGCATCAGGCGGACGCGAGTCCTATCCTTGCCAAGGAGAGTCACAGAATCGAATAAAGGTGGGCCTTGGTGTTTGCCCATGATGGCGGCAAAGAGGGGATAGATCACAATCTTTTTGTGGTGTACGCCAAATCTCTCTGCGATCTGGTGTGTTGCGATCTCCAGCCCTTTTCCTGTCCAATCTTCCTGTTCATCGAGACTCCAGATAGTCGCTTGAAGCACGCAGGCAGTTAGTTCGGGCGTTGCTTGTTTTGGAATGAGGAGCTCAGGCGTCACTTTCAATTCGTTGATGAAGAAAAAATCGCACAGCTGCATGAAATCGCCAAAAGTGCGAATGCGAGTGTGGGCGAGAGGCATCAGTTTGCGCATGAATTCTTCATTGAATGACCACTGGACGAGTCGGTTCCAGAGTTGATCTTCTGGGATCGATTCAATCAGTTTTTTCTGGTTGACCCAGCCGAGTTTTTGCATATCGAAAAAGGCGCCCGAAATACCGATTCGTTTTGGATCGAAGGATTCGATGATTTCATCGAGTGTGTAGAGCTCTTTCTCATCTGGCATGCTGTAGCCCATCAACGTCAAGAAATTGAGGAGCGCTTCGGGGAGATAACCGCTGTCTCGGAAGTAGAAAATCGAGGTGGGGTTTTTCCGTTTCGAGAGCTTTTTGCCATCTTTTCCGAGAAGGAGCGGCATGTGCATAAAGACAGGGGGCTGCCATCCGAAAGATTCATAGAGGAGAATGTGTTTTGGCGTTGAGCTCATCCACTCGTCTCCCCGAATCACGTGAGTGATTTTCATCAGGCGGTCGTCGACCACGTTGGCGAGGTGATAGGTGGGAAAGCCATCAGACTTCAAGAGCACTTGGTCGTCGATGTCCGCCCAGGGAGCAGAAACTCTACCTTTAATTTGATCTTCGTAGACGCATTCGCCGGTGAGTGGCACTTTGAGACGGATCACAAAGGGTTGACCCGCATCTTCACGTTGCTTCACTTCTTCCGGGCTAAGGTTCCGGTAGCGGCGGTCGTAGCCAACCCGTTTGCCTTGCTTTGCGGCTACTTCGCGCATTTCAGCTAATTCTTCAGCAGTAGCAAAACACTTGTAAGCTTTGCCTCGTGCTAGCAACTCGTAGGCGTGCTTTTGGTAAATCTCGGTTCGCTCAGATTGGCGATAAGGGCCGTAGGGGCCGCCGACATCTGGACCTTCGTCCCAATGAATACCGCACCAGTTGAGCGCCTTAAAAATATTCGCCTCATACTCAGGACGGCTTCTCGATTGGTCGGTATCTTCGATCCGGAGGATGAACTGGCCCTTAAAGTGTCTTGCGAAAATTAAATTGAATAGGGCGATATAGGCGGTTCCCACATGTGGGTCGCCGGTTGGTGACGGGGCAATACGGACGCGAACAGTCATAAATCCTCTGGAAATGGACACCCATTTTTCCAGATCGCCCCCCTTTACCGCAACGGGAAAGCATTTAGAAATTCGTTTGAGAAAAAATAAGTTTATATCGTAACTTCTTAAGTCTTTATTTTTTGAGCAAGATTATGTCGGCAATTGCGTTGGATTCTCCTAAAACAATTTCTTTTGAGCTTGAAAGCGACTCTAAATTGAAGAATTTAAAAATCAATGTACCAATCGGAAGTCAATATAAGGGGAAGACTTTTACTAACATATCTGCAACCGATACGCTTGAATTGATCGATTGTGTTGTTTTATGGGAAGTTGAACGCCCCGTCTGCCATTATCCATGGTGGACAGGTGACTAGAGTGGAGGTTACAGGCAATGTTGTTTTGAAAAACACTTCTGTTAAGCATTGTGAGACCACTGATGGAGATATTGTAGTCATTGATCCTCCCAGAAGACCTACTTCAAATCTTTTTGCTCGGAAGGGAGCTATTTATGTTTCTGCCGGAAATAAATCATTTGAGGCTCTTTGCGCACAAAAATTTTACCTCTTTCCAAAGCCCCCTGATCTAAATAAAGCAATAGATCTTTATCCTTTTAAACCATCAAATGGAAATATTATTCATTTATTTTGGGGTAATCAAATCGTTTTTGAAGATTAGGAAAAAAATTATGGTTTCAGCGATTCGCCTTGTTCCTCGACCGATTCTTCAGCAAGTCAGATATTTGAGCCAAACAACTCAGAAAATGAAGACATTGCGGGCCGATCTAGTTTGCTTCTCAAAGAGGAGTGATGAGTCGCTAAAAAAGACGGTTTTATGGGCTGTTGGCGGGATTGGAGTTCCGCTTGTTTTGTCCAAAGTGGGTATTTCCATTTTCGACCATCCGGTTTGGCTTATGTCCGGTTGCTGTTTTTGGAACATGAACGAACAGTTTAACCAAGGTCTAATCGATTTAGACCGGAGCAATCAGATTAAGGATAAGCTAAAAATTTTGGAGTATAAGCGCCTCAATTCTATCGAAGCGCCTTCTCCTCATTGCTCATCAGGAAAATCAGATCTTTCATCACATTGAGCGCTTCTACCATTTGCAGATCGCTTTGCCCGAAGAGTTCTACTTGTTCTGAGTCATAATTTTTCTTTTTGAGTTCCGTGAGAAATCCTTGGTAGTTTTTATTTGATCCGATTCGCGTCAGGGAATTTTTTGCGAGCGTCTCGAGGAAAGGTTCGTAGGTCGTTAGCTTGGTTTGTAAATTGTATTTGTACATGGGCCCAAGCTGAAGACGGTGGAGAGGGGAGACGTCAGACAAATCGTCATCGAAGTGGGCTTCAATTTCATCGTAATCGAGCGGATACTTAGAATATTGCTCGCCGACTTCGAGTTCGGAGAGTATGCCCGGAATCACAATATTGGCTTGAACACCTTTTAACTGAGGACTTTTTCCGGAAACGGTGTAATAGCGACCGCGAGTCACCTTGTATTCTCCTTGCGGATTCACTTTCGCATTTTGTATTGCATCCAGCGTAAAGGTTTGGTAGGAGCCTTTACCAAATGTGTGATCGTCACCAACAACTAAAGCGCGTCCATAATCTTGCAATGTTTGAGCGACGATTTCGGCGGCTGAAGCGGAAGCGCGATTCGTAAGAACGCAAAGAGGACCATCCCAAGCCGGTTTTCCTTCTAGCTCGCGCAGGTGTTGTACTTTGCCTATGTTGTCTTTGATGGTGCAGACGATCCCTTTGTTAATGAATAGGCCTGTTACAGAGACGGCTTGAGTCAAGAGTCCGCCGGCGTTGCTGCGCAAGTCGAGCACCACGCCTTTTAATTTATGATCTTTTTTGATTTGTTCAATCGCTTTGCGCATATCCGAGCCAGAAGAAGATTTCTGATCTTGGTAAAAGGAAAATAGTTTTAGAGTAGCAATGACTCCGTCGCCATAGGGTTCTAGCCCTGTTTCAAGGCGCGTCTCTTCGAGAACCACTTCGTTGCGGACAAGTTCGATCTCATGTTTTTCGGTCTGCTTTGTTTCTCCTTCGCCCACTTCGCGTAAGATCGTCAATCGCACGGGAGTTCCCTTTTCCCCGCGAATGTGTTCAACGGCCTCGGTGATTTCCATCCCTACAATGGGCTCTTCATCAACAGCAATGATTTTGTCGTTGATTTTGAGTTTCATGCTTTGGCTTGCAGGACTGTTTTCCAAAATGCGCATGACAGAAAGGCCGTCTAAATCATCGCGCAGCTGCGCGCCAATTCCAAAGAGGCGCTGCTGTACTTGGATCATGAATTGATTGGCTTCTTTCGGCGTAAAATAGTTGGTGTGTGCATCAAGTGCCGAGGTGCATGCTTTTAGAAAATGAGCCAGCGTAATTTTTAATCGATCTTCTACCGATTGTCCCATTAATTCAGTTTCTCGATTGAGTCTGTGCTTATTGATTCGCTGGATCAGTTTACTTTTTGTCTCTTCACCTAAGCGGTCGGCGGCTTCCAGTTGTAATCCCCTTATTCTGAGAAGGCGGGTTTGTAGTTCGCTTGCATCATGCGCCCAAGCGAGGTCTTTGAATTCTTCGGATTTAACCCCCGTAGGAAGCTCTCCCGTAGCAATTTTGGCCTCTAGGTCAGCTCGACGCTCAATCGCAGTGATAAATGCATTGTGGATCTCTTGAAAGAGAGAAAAATCGGTATTTCGAAAGCCGTCTAGAACACGTTGAATCGTCGCTTCATCGGGATTGCTCCACATTTCTACTTCTTCAGCGAGAAAATAGGTTTTTGTGGGATCGAGCTCTTCGAGGAAGTTGGCTAAGGTTCGTTTGACGATTTCAGGAGAGAGTTGCTTGTGCGATGCGTGAGATTTAAAGATTTCTTCAATTTTTGTTTTAACATCTTTCGGCCCAATTTGAGGAAGCTTGGCTTCCAGGATGGAAAATAAGCATAAAAACAGAATACTGAGACGGCGAAAGAACATACACACCTCGATTGCAGCCAAAGAACCTGAATATAGCGAAAAATGGGAGTTGATGCCAATGAAATTCTCTAATACTAAGATATTGAATTTAAACTAGTTAAAAAACGCATATAAATTCATCCCTGAATCTACACAAATTCCTACCTAGATCTCTAAGATATCGGTTGATTTCTACTCTATATTGTGAAATAATCATTACTTAAAGAATGAAAAATAAAAGAAATAAAAGCAAAACGGCTGTTCTCAAGTTATTATTTGAAAACGCCAAGCGTTAGAAAGTTACGAAATTAAATATAATTAAACAGTAGGATTTAGGAGGAAGGAACCATGGATACAGAAACAGCATGGGGCCAGAACCAAGCGATGGGGAATTCGGCGAAGGTCGTATCCATTACGGAAGCGGCTCGCATTAATAATGTAACCCGTCAAGCAATCTACGTTGCGATTAAGCAGAAGAAGTTGAAAGCTACAAAAGACTCGACACGTTGGACGATCCATTTGGACGACCTCGAAGAATACCGTAAGAACAAGTATTCTAGAACAAAGTCGATGTTCAATGGCGAGCTTCTGTTTGATATCCGCAAGGGATTCTATTCGGTTAATCAGGCTGCCAAAATGTTAAACGTGCCCGCGCAGAAGATTTATTACGCGACACGTGTAGGACTGTTAAAAGCTTCTCGTCGAGGAGCAGCTTGGGTCATCCACATCGATGACATCAAGGGTTATCAAGAAAATTACCTGAATCGTAAGCCGAAAGTCGGCTAATCTCGTAATAATCAGGCCTAATATTACTAATCGCTCACCCATAGCTAGGGGAGCGATTTTTTTTGCCCACAAATTAAAAAATAAATTTAACTCATTGTCGGGGTGCTCCGCCCCCGCCCCCAGGGGCCCTAACTAAGGCTTCGCCGACCGGGTCGTTCGCGCTTACGCGCTCACCCCCTATCGCGTGCTCGCCCTCGGTCGTGCAAAGCACTGTCCCTTCGTGCTGCGCCGCGATTGAAGAACTCTTCCCTATTTAGGGAAGAGATTCTTTTACTGCCAAGGGGCGGCAAGTGCCTTGCCGCAGCTGAATAGATAGCTCGGCTTGAGCTCGAGCAGCAGTTCTTCTTTGCCTTAGCGGGCATCGGCTGCTCAAAGCGCTTCAGCTTCGCTTCCGCGTCCTTTCGCAGATTTCGCCAACTGCGTTGGCGCCCCGCTCCGCGTACGGAGCGTATAAAAGGACCGCAGGCTTCGCTGCGGGAATAGACCGCTATCGCGTAATTTCGCGAAGCGGACCGCGACGAAGTTCGCGGAAATCTGTGCTCCGACACGGAGGCGAAGCCGTAGTGCTGAGCGCAGCCGATGCCCGCTGAGACAATGACGAATTGAGGCGCAGCCCCCGAAGAGCAGTGCTTTGCACGGCGAGGGGCGAGCACGCGATAGGGCTGAGCGCGTAAGCGCGAATGTGCCCCGGTCGGCGAAGTCTCAGGTAGGGCCCCTGGGGGCGGGGGCGGAGCACCCCGACAATGAGTAAACTTCTTCTCTCTTTTCTGTTTTCTTTTTAGATGATTTGGAAGTCTTTGATGTGAAGTTGGATGGAGGCCTTGTTGAGGAAGGTGTTGATGTGGGGGGTGAAGGCGATGCGAAGGCGGATGTTCTTGCGTCGGAGCTGCTCGCGGCGGTGCGCGAGTCCAAAGGCGATGCCTTCGAGCATCCGATCATTTTGCTCGAGAAAGAGCTTCATGTGAAATTTGCCGACGAGCTTAGGTGGCCATACTTGAGTCGCTTCGCAATAGAGGATGGGAGGTGGATTCTCATTGCCAAAGGGCTCGAGAAGACTAAGCGATTCCATGAAATCGAAAGTGAGTTCATTGAAGTTGATTTTCGCATCGAGAAAGAGTTTGGTAACAACGTCATGTTCTTTGAGAGCCGATTCCGCTGATTCGATGAAGCGTTGGCGAAAGAGGGGAATGTTCTCTTCTTTAATGGTGAGGCCTGCGGCGTAATCATGACCGCCGAAATTGATGAGGAGATCGGCATTTTGTTTGAGGATAGGAAGAAGGGGAAATTCGGGAATCGTCCGGATAGAGCCTTTGCCAATTCCTTGCTCGATTGAAATAATCAGAGTGGGGCGGTTGTATTGTTTAGCGATGCGGGCGGAGATGATGGCAATGATTCCGGGATGCCATTTCGAAGAGTGAAGGACGATCGCTTTTTCTTGGAGAATTTCTGGATGGAGATAGATGGTATTTTCAATGTCGTCTGAAGCTTCTCGTTCAATTTTTTGTCGTTCGAGATTGTGAAGGTCGAGTTGATTAGCAAGTGCTTCAGCTTCCGAGCTATCTCGAATGAGGAGAAGTTCTACTCCTTTGATCGGCTCAGCGATACGGCCGAGGCTATTGAGTCGAGGCGCTACTTTAGAGGCGATATCGGCGGGAGTGATGTCGTTAGGGCCGAGATCGCTGACTTGAAAGAGTTTGGCAAGTCCTACACGCCGGAGCTTGCGGAGTTGTTTGAGACCGTAGCGAACAAGCACACGGTTTTCACCGCGCAGGGCGCCCATATCGGCGATGGTGCCGAGAGCGACGAGGTCGAGGTAATGTTTGAGGTCGATTTTGGTAGGGCTGATCTCTTCTTGTTCAATGAGTTCATTGATGAGCGCATGAGCGAGCTTGAACGCAACGCCGACACCGGTGAGGTCTCGATTTGGGTAGGTGCTATTGATGAGTTTTGGATTGAGAGTTGCGATGCAGAGGGGGATTTTCGAAGTGGGTTCGTGGTGATCGGTGATGATTACGTCGAT
>JBEHXF010000008.1:0-49959 GCA_048498835.1 Chlamydiota bacterium
CCATCATCTACGCGAAGCGGCCGTGCCCGAGCCTGTGTGCGTGCCCGAGCCCGATTCGAGAAAATTCTCCACAGAGGCGGGGATACCCCTGGCTCTGTGGCGAATCGCCCGCGACGATTAGTTGATCTTGAGGGTGTAGTAGCGCTGGAAGTTCTGGTGACGCACGATGAGGATCACGTGCTTTTTGTCGCCGAGCTCTTTCATCGCATCGTTAAACTCTGTCAGGTTTTTGACCCGCTTCTGGTTATTCCAGTTCACGGCAACGCCCGTGATGAGGAAACCTGGGCGAAGCCCGGCGTTTGCTGCTGAAGATCCAGCTTTTACTTTTGTGATGACCACTCCATCGACCTCTGAAGAATAGCCGAGTTTAGAGGCGAGTTCTGGAGAGAGATTTTCAATTTCAAGGCCGATTTTTGAGACAACTTCAGCGGTAACTTCTTCTCCTTCTGACTGAGACCCGAGACGGACGGTCATGGTCATGACTTTGCCATTGCGCAGAATTTTAAGCTTGAGATCGGTATCGGGATTCATCAGAGCGATGTCATTGCGGAACTTGGCTACATTTTTAGCTTGTTTATCGTTGTAGGAGAGGATGATGTCTCCTTGTTGCAGACCCGCTTTTTGCGCTGGAGAATCTTTGACAATCTCAGAGATGAGAACTCCTTCTTGTTTATCGAGGGATAGAGCGTCGCAGAGTTCTTTATCGACAGGCTGCAGGACGATCCCAAGGAAAGCTCGTTTTACGATACCGCCATTGAGAATCTGCTCAATGACGTTATTGACCATTTTGCTTGGAATGGAAAAGCCGATCCCTTGGTAGCCACCCGTGCGGGAGAAAATAGCCGTGTTGACACCAATCACTTGGCTTTGAAGATTGAGGAGAGGGCCTCCTGAATTGCCAGGATTGATCACCGCATCGGTTTGGATAAAATCTTCGTAAGAGGCGATGCCGAGATCTTGCCTTCCTTTTGCGCTCACAACTCCCACCGAGAGAGAAGCATTAAAGCCGAAGGGATTGCCGATCGCAACAACCCATTCGCCAACTTCTAGCTCATCTGAGTCGCCAAAGGTAAGAAAGGGAAGGCCTGTCTCTTCAATTTTTAAGAGTGCGAGATCGGTGCGTGGGTCGGAGCCTTTCAGGGTCGCCATATACTCTCGTCCATCATTGAGAATGACGGTGATTTCATTTGTATCTTTTACGACATGGAAATTGGTGACGATATAGCCATCTTGGCGGATGATGAAACCCGAACCGCTCGACATCTGGGGTTGCTGTTGTTGAGGCTGCAATGGCTGTCCAAAAAATCTTCGAAAGAAATCATCTTGAAATGGATCTGGCTGCTGCTGCTGCATTTCGCCAGGTTGCACAGTCGCCTTGATGAAAACGGTAGCTGGCATTGCCTTTTTTGCAATTTGCGTAAAGGCGAGTGAGGTTTGCTCGAGAAGATTAGCTCCTGTATCGGCCAATTTCTTGGAGTCGGCGCCAAAAGCAGCCGTAGTCAAAAGGGTGAAGAGGGTAAACCAAAGGCGTTTATTCAAATTCATACACTACTCCACGTCAAAAAAGATCACTATAGCGCGAAGTTTTTCCAAAATCAATGGTTAGAGGGTGTTTGATGATAAATCTTTTTGTAGTGCTGAAGAAAAGACAATCACAGAGTTCACAGAGGGAAAAAAGGAGCTTCACAAAGAAGAAATTAATCAAAATTGCGAGTTTTTTCTCTGTGTACTCTGTGATTAATTTCTCTTGAAATTCATACAGAAGGCCACCTTAGACTTTTCTTGACTTCATCTTTACTTTATATTTAAAATTGGAATTCCCACCTGATGTGATCCGATGAACTGTTGCTGGCCCCAAAAGAAATACGCGTTTGCGTGTGATTGGAAAATCGAGTCTCCTAAAATCATGAACCAACTAGAAAATCTTGCAATCAAAGTGAATGTACTTTGGCAAGAAGTAGATGTTTGTGCGAGAGAATATGAAACGGCTAATCGAGAAATAGAGAGAATTCGAGCCGATCTAAAAAAACAGGATATAACACAAGCTGATCACAAACTTCAAATTGCGGAATTGGTCAAAAACATACGGCAAAATAAGGGTATTCGTGCCCGAATCAATCCCTGGAAAAAAGAATTTAAACAATTGGAAAAAGAGCATGAGAATATTCCCCACATTCCTCCTGCTCACTGTCCAGTAGGTTACAATAAACTAGAAGCGGAATGTGTTGATCGACTCAATCAAATTGAAGATGGTCTAGAATCCATCGAGAAAAATCAGCCTCGTATTGCGGATATTGAACTGCCCTCTCCTTGACATATTCTTTATATTAAATTAATTTGAGCCACGAGTGTTAAAGAGGTGAAAACGATGAGTGGTTTAAGTTTAAGTCCTTTATCTGCGACTGTTCCACCAGACTATCAGCCAAATCAACCTGACTCTTTTAGTCATTTGATAGATCGGGTGAGCGCTGTCGCATCGAATATTTTAGTTAAAAGACGGACCTTTGATGGATACAAGCAAGAGGTTAATTTATTGAAACGACGTCTGGAGGCTGCTCACGGATCTCGCCGTAAAGAAATTGAAGATGAGCAGGACGCGTTAGAAAAAAACATCTCTCAAATTTCTAAAGATGTGAAGGCACTTGAAAAAGAGATCGAGTCTTTTGAAAAAGAATTTAAAAAACTCCGCGGTAATGATGAAGGAGTGGAGCCGGGCTATCAGCAACAGATGAATGAAATTCGAAGTAGTCGAGATATTATCTTGAGGAACTCCACTAAAAAGGGAGGCCGTTGTTGTTAAACCGGATCGCAGACGCGAAAAGCGAATTTGATCAGCTCTACAAGTTCTATGCCTGTTATGAGGCTGTGGGAGCTGGAAGGGAGATCTTAGCTACTTTTCAAGAGAGGATTGATCACCTAACTCAATTAGAGCTTGAGTTTGAAAGGCAAGAGGGCGTTACTGAAGAGATGAAATTCTTCAAAGAATTTCATCTCTTTAAGCAGAATCATGCTAAAAATGTGGCTAGCTGGTGCCAGATTTTGTGAGTTTGATGAGAGAGAGGGGAGTGGAGAGCTTTTTCTCCTCTTTTTCCCATAAATCTTTCCCGAGAAGGGAGACGATGGTAGCCGGATGATTCACCAGATGCTTTTTCACAATGTCCATCACTTGCTGCTTTGTCGCGGCTAGAATCTGGTTGCGGAGCTTTTGCCGCTCTTCTAGCGTTCGTCCAGCACGAAGCCAGGCGTAGGCGACGATCGCGCGGCCACCGGGCGCGACAGGCGTATCCATGCCAGCGATCAGGCCGAGTTTGGCCTCTTCCAATTCCCGCTCATTGAAATGCCCCGCTGCTAGGGTTTCAAAAGCTTTGGGAAATAGATCGATGGTTCGAGCGAGGTGTGGATCGCGGTAGGCGAAGACGTGGTAATTTCCCGTTGTTGGGGTATAAACAGCTCCGCTTCCATAGGCGCCTCCTTTTTCACGAATTTCTTTGTGGAGGAAGACGTTTTTCAAAAGCTCAGTTGAGATCATCAGCTCAGCAACACCTGGATCTTTGTAGGCTAATGTGCGAAGACCCATTGCAGTAAAAGCAACGGGAGAGGAGAGAAGGCGCACTTGAGAAGGGGGATGCTGTAGCGAATATTGCCCTTTCCAAGTGGAGGAAGGGGTGATCGGTTTTCGGTTGCCCAGGGCGTAGAAATGGTGGGAGCGGAGTTCATCTGCCAGTTTTTGATCGCATCCTAAAATCAAATGAGGTTTTCCACTGGCGAGGAGACTTTTGGCCAGTTTTTCGAGTTGTTTGATCCAAGCGTCCGATTTACTTGCCACGAGTCCCTTGACAAAGTTGTAATAGGGGAGGCCATTCCACTGATTGTAGATATGGGATGCAGTCGAATAGCCAGAAAGCGCTTCTTGCACGGCGAAACCGAGAGGACTTTCGGCGAGCGCTTCATCGAGTTCTGTCATATGTTGCTGTAACCACTCTCGCAGTCGCTCTTTTTCAGAAAAATTAGGCCCTTCTGCGTAATTCGCAAGCAATTTGAAGAAAGCTTCCGCTTTACGAGCTAACGCTTTACCGCGCAACGAAAAGGCTGGCTTCAATAAATCGGGGTTGGAGGCAGAGACATGCAGAGCGAGATGCGCATCCACTCCACCTGTGTTTGATTCCATGAATTGAAGGGTTTTTTCGTACGATTGTTTCCCCGCTCCCAGCTCGGTCCACATTTTTGCCAATAGCGAAAGGAGAGACAGATCTTCGCTTGCAATTTCTGGCAGATCAAAGAGGAGATCAGCATAAATGATCTGATTGGTGAAACAGTCGTGATGGAAGATGTCAAAGGCGGGAGTTTCTATGTGTTGAAGAGGAAAATCTCGCGCGTGAATGGGCACATCTTTTAAAGTCACCTTGGGAAGGCAATCGAGCGATTGGTGTTCAACCGCTTCTTGGTACTCGGCGAGCTTTTTACTTTGCGCGTGGAGCGCCTCTTTTTCTGCAGCAGTCAATTTTTGCTGGATTGCAGCGAGTCGACTCTGTTCATCGGCGAGTTCTTTTTTGGCCAGCAGCGGATCGGGTTTGAGGGTCAGGAGGACAAAGTGGGGATTGTCGAGTAGATATTTTTTGATGAGCGAGGGAAGGTATTGAGGATCTTCGAGCCTTTCGCGCAGTTCGTTGAAAAGGCTATGAACAAGCAGAGCATGTTCAGGCTCATTCCCGTGCTGTTTGATGAGGCCGGCTCGCATGAAAAGCGTAAGGCCAAAGGGCCCCTCTTCTCCGCCAATTTCCGTTCGTTGGAATTCCAATTGATGAAGAGCTGCTTCAATTCGCTCCTTCTCAATTGGTTTGGAGGTCAATTGTCTCAGGGTATTCCAAACAACCGTTTTAAGTTTTTCTGCATTTTCCGGTTCACACCCTTTGCAGATGATGTTCAGAGGAACTTCGCTCATTTCAATATCAATCGTCGACTCAGCTTCGTGGCAAAGGCCTGATTTGAGTAGAGCGATTTTCAAAGGAGAAACGTCGGTTTCCATGAGGAGCGTTTCGATCAGGCAGAGAGCCAAAACATCGCTCTGGTGAGAGAGATGCGCTGTTAACCACGAAAAGGCGATTTCGGTCTTTTCCATCGGACTCTCCGTTTCAGCGATCGGATAGCTAGCCGTTGCGTGAATAGGGCTGCTATGACGCTTTTGAAGCGGAAGAGGAGGAAGAGGTGCAAGTTTACCAGCGCCCTTTAAAGCATGTTGTTCAATGAAGTCGAGATGCTTTGCGAGCGGCAGATTGCCATAAAAGTAAAACAGGCAGCGCGAAGGGTGGTAAAAACTTTGGTGAAATTCGAGAAGCCCTTCGTAGCTGAGTTCGGGGATATCTTTTGGATCGCCACCGGAATTATGAGCGTAGGGAAGATCGGGCGTCAGATGCTTTGCAATCGCTTGCCAAAGGCGCGATTCACTCGCCATCATTGCCCCTTTCATTTCATTGTAAACAACACCCTGATATTGGAGTGAAGACTCAGTCCATTCAAGGCGGTGACCCTCTTGCAAAAAGCTCGTGTGTTTGAGCTCGGGATGAAAAACGGCATCGAGATAGACCTCTAGCAAATGATAGAAGTCCTTTTCTACTTGGGAGCTCGCTGGATAGCAAGTGAAGTCTTGGCCGGTGAAGGCGTTCATAAAGGTATTCAGACTGCGACGCGTCATCGCGAAAAAAGGGTCTTTGACCGGGAATTTTTTCGAGCCGCAGAGAACGGTATGTTCAAGAATATGAGCGACGCCATTGGAGTTTGCTGGCAGTGTTTGGAAGGAGAGGCAAAAGAGATTTTCGGGGTCATCATTTGCAATATGGAGAACTCGAGCACCTGTCGGCTCGTGCACCAATTCGATCAGAGTACTCTTCAGTTCATCGAGGGGAATGTATTTGGTGATGTAAAAATCTTTGTAACGCTGGCCTACGGCATCAAGAGCTGATCGCATGAATTCTCCAATTTGACCTATCTTATCAATTTCGGTTAAAACAAGCGAGGAGGCCGTAGGCCTCCCCTAGGAAAATAGGAAAATGGAGAACAAAGAAAAATTACTTGTTGCCTTTCGAGGCGAATCGCATGCACTCGCGGGCCATGTAGTTGCATTCGCCCAGCAGAAGCATCAAATGTTTTTTGTCTTCGATTAAGATGTGCGGTTTTGCTTTCTTTTTTACATCGCTTTGCAATTTCGCCCAAGCTTGATCGACCCGTTTTTGGAGTTGGCGGTAAGCGGCCCAGTGATAAGATTTGTTCGAGCCGGTTTTTACAGTTACTTTCCGGTTCTTTTTTCTTACACTTTTACGCTTGGTCGGCTTAGCTTTCGCTTTTTTAGTAGCGCGCCGTTTCATAGATTCCTCCTCACAGGCATGTAACTTCTCTATATAGGATTTACTCTTTATTTTATGAATTTAATTCTTCAAAAAATTCTAAGTGATTAGAAATGAGATTTTTCGGAGCATTTATCACGTCGAGCCCGAGCCCGATACGCGAAACATATGTTTGCTATAATGAAAAGTGCTTGCGAGAGACTCTTCTACTATTGGATTTGGGAAATGAGAGTGGAGGCGCGGATTTTCAATTCATCTAGCTCAATCTGATCCATTTGGATCGAGGTGAGCATCATACTATACTGCGGATCGCTCGAGGGAAGGTCATTGATGAATTCCTTCATCATCCGAATGCGCTGTTCCAACAGGTTTTGCTCCGCTTGATTCACACTTAATTCTTTTTGAATCAACGAGTTGGCGCTTTTTGCATCATGAACAAACGCTTTCTGAAATGTTTCATTGGAAAAATTAGGCGTTGGTTCTTTTTGAAAGGGGGTCATAAACATAATTATAATGTAATTGTTATAAAATAACTATCCATTGATTGTAATCGAATGGAATAGAGCGCTATAGGTTCAAAAAATACTATTAGGAAATGGGGGAGTGCGGTAGGATTATTTTTTTCTTAATTATTCTTAATGGAGGTTACTCTATGCGTAAATCAGCATTTTTTGTTGCGGCCCTTTTGAGCTGCCTAGCCGTTTCTGCTTTTGCCGATGAAGCCGAAGTCGTACAAAATGAAGAAATTGCAGCACTTATTGCAGACGAAAGTTCAGAAGATGTTCTTCTCGTCGATGAAAAAGACGGCGACAAGGGTGGCTGCGGCTGCGGCAAAACCCGCAAGTAGTCTTGCATCCTTTCACCAATGCCTCTTAAAAGAGGCATTTGTGATTCAAGCCTCTAAGAGGGTGTTTAATCAATCTTTTTTGTAGTGCTGAACAAAAGGCAATCACAGAGTTACACAGAGAGAAAAAGCAGTTCCACAGAATTTTTCCTCTGTGTGACTCTGTGATTTATTTCTCTTGAATATTCATTACAGAACACCCTCTGATAAAATTTCTTGTTATAAATTAAATAATTCCTTAAAAATTCCGCATTGAAAAATGATTGGGGAGTTTTTCATGGGATTGCCTGTTAGCTTAAATTGCCGCGATACAATGCTTTGGAAGGGGATTCAGATTGGCATTGTTTCAACAGTTGCAGTTGTTGCGCTGCGAAGATCGTCTGCACGTATTCGGGAAGTCTATCAAAAGATCCTAAGTTCGCTCATTTCTTTGGCAAGTTGGCGATATCGACAAAAAGCGCTATTGGATCCGAACGGAATATCCCGCGTTCGAATTCTCTATGATTGTCGCCATGTTGAAGGTGGTTGTCTTATGAGATTCCGCTGGACGCGCGAGGGAACTCTTGTGATTGAAGACTACAAAAAGGGAGAGTTTGTTCCGCACAATCCAAAATTTAATGGTCTGATCCGCAAGGAGGTGGCTGAGTTTCCTTTTGAGATCTTCAGGACACACGTTGCAAAAAAGGCTCCTTCATTCTATGACGATGAATCGACTTTGTGGATCGGAAGCACCCATATGCCAGGAAAAATTCTGAGTCAATTTTTACAGAACAACCTAAGCGATATTACCCAATTAAAATCCCTCAGGCCATATGTCGCTCCAGGACCTCTTGCTCCTATTTTTGATGAGAATGTAACCACACGGGAAAATCTTTCTACTGGTTGGCGGATTCGTTTACTTTCTCCTCGTTTTTTTAAGGAAAGTGCAGTCCAATTTTTTTCTCTCGAAACAATTGACACGGCTTTTGGTCGGAGAGAAAGATGCCAGCCCACTTTACTTGAGGACGACGCAAAGATCGCCAACTATTGTAAGAAAAATTATGACAAGTGGGTTGTGGATACGGGGACTGCCAGAGACTTTCTGTATCCGCTTATTTCAGTTTAATCTCTTTCTGAGGGCAATCATGGAATTTCCAACGGGACTATATACTTGCCGCGAAAGAAAAAATGTTTCTTTCGGCTTATTGCTAGGGACGACGACAGCCGTTCTCTTGGTTTACAAAGCTCTTCCCAAGATTGAAAGAGCTTATCTCCGAGCTGCTCATCAACTCAGTGAGCTCTTCCACCAATGCTCCAGCTCTCGGCTAGCTCGTTGGATAAGCGCCGATTATTTTGGATGTTCGGCCTCTCATCGGATCAAAGATTTGAGCGAATTGTTTACGAAGAAGAGAAAGTAAAAAGCATGGAATTTCCTAGTGGTTTATATGGGCCATCGGCCTGGTTTGATTTCGCTCTGTTTGCAGCAGCAGCAGGAATAGGACTTGCCGCAATGCAGCTGATGCCTCGTGTGCAGCGAGCTTTTTCTGGAGCCATGACGCAACTCCTAGATTATTTGCAATTAGGCAAAACATCTCCCGCTCGTCTCATTGTGCATTGTCCTGGGGTCGTTTGTTACGTCGATGCGCTCCGTTTTAATCGGAGAGAAGACCGTTCTATCCAGATCGATGTATTGCAAGGAGAGGGTTTTCTTCCACTTGAAAGCAGCTCTTTATCCATGAGTGATTTTAAGTTTTCAAAATCTCTTTTAGCAAAGATCAATCGAATAGCTAGATCTCAAGATCGATCTCCGACCTTTGGAGCTCCTCTCTATTATACTAATTATGAATCTGCTAAAAACGGGTTACTCGATCTTTTCTTCCGCTCAAAAGAAGGCCCGTTTGATGAGACTAATAAATCAAGAAAAGGGGAAAATTTTTTTGCATTAGGCAGAATGAAAGATCATCTTTGGAAAATCACTGACTACCCATCGGGCCAACCCTTTTCTTCAGAGAAAGATGAGGAATTGGTTGTAGTCTTTGGCGAAGTTTCTTCTCTATACTGAGGAAATGTCCTCTACAAACCGCTGCATAGAATGAAGCCTTTCTTCATCAGGAGGGTGTGAAAGGAAGGGACGTTTAAACCATTGCATGCACGGATTACTAGTTTCTTCCTCAGTGAAGCAATCATGATAATGGGCCACTCCGTCTAACAAATCAGGAGAGGATTGGATTGCAATGAGGTCGGCTTCTTCTTCCGAAGCTCTTGAACAAGCCGCGTAAAGCAACGGACAAAAAATAAGGAGGAACACTCCAACGGAAGGAAGAAGAATGGGAAGTAAGGGCAAATGGAGAACTAGTAAAGAAACCAGCACAAATAAGAGGACCGCGGCAAACAGGATCAGGATCCCTTTTGACTGCGTGAAAAGCGAAGTGAGAAAAAGAGGTCTGATTCCATTGCTTTTGTGTTGTTGGAAATGGGCGATTTCGTGACGGAGGACATGCTCCATCCCTCTATCCGCAAGTTCCGGTTTACTAAAGAATAAGAGTAGCTTTTGCACCCCAGAGATCTCGCTATCGATTTGAAGTTTTTCCTGTTCAGATGGTTTGGGTTTTTGAATTTGAAAGCGACGGAAGTTGAGGGAATCTCGGAACCAATCCGAAGCGCTTTGTAGAAATTCTTGGCTATCGAGCCGCGCATCGTTTCGCGATTCAACTTGTAAATGAGAAGGTAATTTCTTAATTTTTTGAAATGCTGAAAGAGTTAAGGTTCGATCTTTTGAATTCATTACTCCCGCAGGCTCGATCATCGTATTGTATATTATCTTTGGCGCTTTAAGAAGCGAAGGCAAGAGTTCTGCGCTAATTGTTCTTATTTTTTCACTTATTTCCTCCTCACTTCTTAAATAGTCGCTTGATCTTAGTTCAGCAGGGTGCAAATTCGCATTGAATTGAGAAGAAGGTTGAAATTGGTGATTTATTTCTGTTGTCATAGTTAATATTTTAATTGATATAATGATAATTTAAAATAGCAAATTAGGATAAGTATCCCAAAATTAAGACTTACGATCTTTTATGGGATAGACTGCTCCCTCGCCTCTAGGGGAGGGAATATCGGGATTGATTTGAAGCATCTAGAATGAAGTCATTTCTTCTTTGAATTTTCTCCAAGTCCAGCTCAGAATATCCGCAGCAAGGCCAGTAAGTGTTAGAAACTCTCTGCGGATTTGTTGGGGATTGAGTGAGATAACGGGAGGGTTGGTGGGTTCTTCTAGGTCGAATTCACTTGAGAATGGTTGGGACTGAGGCTTCTCTCGATTGCAGGTCCAAATTTCGGGGGGAGAGGTTAACTTGTATAATGGATGATTATGATTGAGCAGTCTATTAAAAGTAGTCGCTTGAAAGATAGGATAGTTTAGGAAGCGCTTCCACCAAGAGATCATTTTCTTTTCATAGAAAACGGCTTCTATTCTTAGGTCTCCGGGTCTGCCTATAAACACATGCCAATGGTTAGTCTCGGGCCTTTTATACAGGTATATCAACTGTTGCTTGTTTTGGGCATGAACCTGAAACGCAAGTCCATTAATCTGACTTTTAAAATCAGGAAAGGTTTTGTCAAAGCTCACCGCTGTTTTTTCTGCGTCTGGATGAGAGTAGTCTCCTTCAATAGAAAAGTGAGGAAGATCAGAAAAGTCTAAATGAGACAAGAGAGACTGGAGATCGTCGGGAAATTGCTTTAAGAATCGTCGATTGTATGCTTCTTTTGTTCGATCGGGAGTCGAGCTTTGTACAAGTTCATCGACGATGTTTACAATGCGGGCTGAAAATGTATTTTTGTTTGGGTAGGTCAAAGAAGCAGTGGTTTGGGCTGGGTGAAGGAGACGCTTGGCTATTTTTGCTGTCAGATCTTCTTCATTCGAAAAGGATTCTCCGATGTTGTTTCTTTTTGCTATTTCGATATTGGGTCTTTCCCAAAAAAAGCAGTTTGTATTGTCATCTAATAATAGATAAGGCCTTCCTGTTCTTTCATGTACAGTGGTAGCTTCACTGATCGTCCCCGGACCCGGTTTTGTGATCAAAATATCGGCCACTTCCATATAGTCTGCAACTTGGTTCGTAAACCCCAACACGCGGACAGAATTAGAGGGATGAATGGGAAGCGATTGAATGTTTTGAGCAAGATTGTGGTTTGTTCCTGTAATCACAACAAACTGCACTCCCAGATGCTCCGATCCCAGTTTCTTCATGATTTGATACATCCGATCGCTGCCGGCTCCGCCCCACATAACCATGATGACAGCTCGATTGGGATCTAGTTCTAATAAACGGCATAGATCTTCTCTTTTCCCTCTAGATTGTGAAAATTCCTTCCGGATCGGGAATCCGATAGTTTGTATTTCTTTAGCCTGGAGTTGTAAGCGTTCAAGCATCCCTCGGGTTTGAGGGATGTCTGCTCCAATTGTGATCGCTGTGTTTTTCAATAAAGGTTGTATATTTTCTAGGCCGATGACCCAGTTTGTTAGGTCTGCATCCAGAGTGACCAGACAATAGGGGACTTTCCGTTTTGCACATACTTCAATGGCTATGCGGTTGATAATCGGAGCGACTGAAAGCACGCAAGATGGCTGTAGCTCATCGATCAACGTTTGAATTTGTTTTGCAATTCTTTTCCCTGGGAATGCTGTGAGTAAGTGGGGGGAAACGGCAGCTAGAGAGTTGATTGCGCGATTAAACCCTTTTTGCACCATTGCGTTATAGAAGGTTTCGCTATCAAAAAGGCGGCTGATTTGAAAGTCTTTAAAAGGATAATAGACCGTAAACCGGTATTTAGCGCCAAATTCCTGCTCGATCGCTTTCCGGGCAGCTTCATGACCATTGCCTCCGAGGCAGGAAAGCACTAAAATATTGTTTTGATTTTGTATTGTCATCGTTTTTTTGTCGTAATGATAAAGAATGTTCTATTAAAAATAAACTCCACGTAATTAAACTGGTGGAAAAATTATAAAGGACATGAATAAATGCGCTTTATCGATTCGATTGTTTATGCGTGCTCTTCTTTGCTTGCCTCAGAACTTCCGCCTGTATCGATTTTTATTCATAATGAAACAGGCGCTCCCTTTGAAGTTGTCAGTGGGGAGCAAAAGGGGGAGATGAAGGCTGGAGAAAGCGGTCTCTATCCTGTGGTTAGGGATGGGGGAGAATTGCGCATTGATGAACGGATCATTTTGAAGATGGATGATTCTTTCTTTATTGATCCCATCGATCCAGATAATCAAGTATCAGGACTGGGTGGTCCTTTTTTGAAAAACTACGGAGTTCCAGAAGGGACTGAGTTTGCCTTCACCATCTTGTCGCCGAACCAGGGGGATACGATCGAAAATTCGACTCCGGTGCCCATTGAATCATTAGATTTAGCGCCGGAAGTAAAAGCCAAGCTTCTTCAGCTGACGCAATTAGAAGCTGATCGATAAACGAGCTGTCGAAGGCATTAAATTTTTTTGACGGCATATTCGGTTCATAATAAGTAGCTTAATGTTGTAATTTGCATGAATGTTGTCATTATGATAACATTCATGCATGAGCAAGAAAGATGATCTTTTTGAAATAGCCGACCGCCAGCAAGGATACTTTACTACCCAACAGGCGGTAAAGTGTGGCTATTCTCGGACAAACTTTCATCGTTTCTTGGCTTCTGGAGAGTGGGTCAAAGAGCGCCGTGGTATCTACCGCTTAGTTCATTATCCAGTCACGTCACATCCCGATCTTGTTTTATGGAGTCTTTGGAGCCGCAATCTAAAAGGGGAAGCGCAAGGAATCTGGTCTCATGAAACCGCGCTAGAAATTTATGAGCTTTCTGATGTGATGCCGGCAAAAATGCACATGACTGTGCCTAAGCACTTCCGAAAGGGGACAGCCATACCTAAAAATCTCGTTCTTCACTTTGCTGACCTTTCTAGGGATGAAGTGATAGCTCAGCAAGGCTATTTAGTAACCACCCCTTTAAGAACCATTGTTGATATCGTAGAAGAAGGAAAGCTCTCATTCGATCTTATCGTCCAAGCGATTCAAGATGCTATTCGAAAGGGCTTGATTTCTCGCAACGAACTTCTGAAAATTGCCGCTAGCAAGATTGATTCGAAATTGATGAGAATTTTTCATGACTACAAGATTTAAAACAGCTGCCGACTTTAGAAAAAGTCTAGAAAATCGCTTAAAGACCATGGCAACAGAAAAGGGCGAGAACTTACAGAGGTTAAGAAAGAAAGTCGCCTTTGACAGATTGCTTGCCCGCCTTTTTCATTCAGAAAGACAGAATTTTTTCCTTAAAGGTGGTTACGCCATGGAATTAAGACTTAAAACAGCACGGGCGACGAAAGACATCGATCTTACCTTTTTGAAAAGGTTGAAAGGAGAGCGCGAGCTTGTTGGTGCTGTGATTTTAGAAGAACTACGTACGCTCGCTCAGCAAGACCTTGGCGATTTTTTCGTCTATCGGATTGGAGAGATTCAGTTTTCATTAGATAATGCCCCTTATGGAGGGGCGAGATATCCTGTTACCGCCCTTCTCGATGGTAAGGTATTTGTGCAATTTCAATTGGATGTAGGTGCTGATGCTGTTGTGACTCGGACGGAAATTATGCAAGGCGCCGATTGGCTGGGCTTTTGTGATATTCCTTCTCCTATTTTTCCCATGATTTCTATTGAACAGCAATTTGCGGAAAAGTTACATGCCTATACACTCCCTCGTCTTGAAAGACCCAACACACGTGTTAAGGATTTAGTCGACATGGTTCTTCTTGCAAAAATGAAAACAATGGATTTTGAGCTTTTGAAAGAAGCGTTAAGCCTGGTCTTTAAAGTGCGCCAAACGCATCCCCTTCCACAAAAGATTGATGGGCCACCTGATACATGGAAGCTCCCATATAACGAATTGGCAGAAGAGTGTGCTTTGGTTTTAAGTTTAGCTGAAGCTTTTAGAGAAGTTGAGAAAGTCTATTCTCAAATTCAATTCTCTTAATCACGTGGTGCAGCGCGGTTTTTTCTTTAAAAAAGGGGACCTGGAAAGGCCCCCTGCGGGAAGGATCAGTTCCAAACGAGGTTGGAAGCTGATTGGTATTCGGTGACTCGGGTTTCGAAGAAGTTCTTCTCTTTTCCGAGGTCGATCGTCTCGCTCATCCAGGGGAATGGATTTTTCGAGTTGTAGAGGGCTTTGAGGCCAATGCGCTCGAGGCGGCGATCTGCGATGTACTGGACGTAATCGCGGAACATCGGCGCAGTAAGGCCGAGAATGCCGCGTGGGAGGCAATCTTCCGCATACTTGATTTCGAGCTCAACCGCTTGTTTGATCTTCTCGATAATGTGCGCTTGGAAGGTAGCTGACCAGAGGCCTGGATTTTCCTCTTTAATTGTATTGATCAGATCGATTCCGAAGTTTAGGTGCACCGTTTCATCGCGGAGGATGTATTGGAATTGCTCCGCAACGCCAACCATTTTGTTTTGCCGCATGAAGGAGAGGATCATCGCAAACCCGCTATAGAAGAAGATCCCTTCCATGATGATGTAGAAGCCGATCAGGTTCTCTAGGAACTTTTGCGCTCCTTCAGGAGTCGAGGTGGTGAAGCCATCTTTGAGAATGTCCGCTGTCAGCTCCATCTCAAACTTGTCTTTCTCGTTGATTGAGTTCACCTCGTTGTACATGTTGAACACTTCGCCGTGATCGAGAGTGAGTGATTCAACGATGTAGAGGAAGGCATGGGTGTGGATCGCCTCTTCAAATCCCTGACGCAAGAGGAACTGGCGCGCTTCGGGGTTTGTGATGTGGCGGAAGATCGCGAGGACGATGTTATTGCCCACGAGACTCTCGGCTGTCGAGAAGAAGCCGAGGTTGCGCATGATGACGCGCCGCTCATCTTCAGAGAGGGCGTTGGATTTCCAAAGTTCGATGTCTTTGCCCATCGCCACTTCGCTGGGCATCCAGTGGTTTGCGCAGCCGTTGAGGTAATGCTCCCACGCCCACTTGTATTTGAGAGGCATGAGTTGGTTGACATCGACAGCGTGGCAATTGATCAGCCTTTTTTCAGCTGCATTGACCCGCTTAGGAGCCGGGCTTGCTTCTTTGCTTTTAGTTGTCATAAGTTTCCACCTTCTTCTTGTATTACTGGCAGCTTTCGCAAGATCCGTCGAGCGGGCAGGCTTTGGGAGCCGCATCTTCTTCGCGTTCGACTTTGATGTTGCCGGAAGCTGATTTGTTCTTCATCCAGCGGGGCTGTAGGCCGCGCTTGTTGATGTCCATAGACGATTTTTCGATCTGGGTTGCTCCGAGTGTGCGGAGGTAGTAGGTCGTTTTCAGTCCTTTTTCCCAGGCGAGGAGGTACATCTGATGCAATTTTTTGCCGCTTGGCTCTGCCAAGTAGAGGTTGAGCGATTGACCCATGTCGAGCCACTTCTGACGACGACCGCCGCACTCGATGATCCACTCGGGTTCTACCTCAAAGGCTGTGAGGAAGAGATTCTTGATTTCGGTCGGAATTCGATCGATTTCGCGGATCGATCCATCGAAATACTTAAGATCATCGACCATCTCGTCATCCCAGAGATTATTCTCTTTGAGTTTTGCGACGAGATACGGGTTCGTGACTGTGAAATCGCCGGAGAGATTCGATTTTACAAACAGGTGTTTGTAAATCGGCTCATTTGAAGGAACAACGCCTGTGATGTTCGCAATGGTTGCCGTGGGGGCGATTGCCATTGTGTTGGAGTTGCGCATGCCGTGCTTTTTCACCGCAGCGCGAACCACATCCCAATTCATGCAGGAGCTTCGGTCGATATCGACTTTTACGCCGCGCTCTTTTTCAAGTAGCTCGATCGTATCGATCGGGAGTAGACCGCGGTCCCACTTCGATCCTTTATAGGTCGGGTAGGTCCCTTTTTCTTGGGCTAGCTCAGTCGATGCGAGGATCGCGTAGTAAGAGATCATCTCCATGCTCTTATCGGAGAACTCAACGGCTGCATGGCTTGCATAGCTGATGTTCTGGATGTAGAGCGCATCTTGGAAGCCCATGAAACCCATACCGATCGGACGGTGGCGCAGGTTGGAGTTTTTCGCCTCGA
Organism: Chlamydiota bacterium; assembly: GCA_048498835.1. Taxonomy (GTDB): domain Bacteria; phylum Chlamydiota; class Chlamydiia; order Chlamydiales; family SM23-39; genus CAITMJ01. Next base: position 16,272 of record JBEHXF010000008.1, read on the forward strand.
TGGTTGGATAGAAGTTGATGTCGATCACGTTGTCGAGCATACGAACTGCGGCGCGAACCGTTGCAGCTAGTTGCTTTTCATCTAATCCTTTTTCGGTGACGTGCATCGCCAAGTTGATGGAGCCGAGGTTGCACACCGCAGTCTCAGTGGCAGACGAGTTCAATAGAATCTCGGTGCAGAGGTTCGACGAATGGACTACGCCGACATGATCTTGGGGCGAACGGATGTTCGACGGATCTTTAAAGGTGATCCAAGGATGGCCCGTTTCGAAGAGCATGCTGAGCATTTTGCGCCACAGCTGCAAGGCTTCCACTTTCTTATGGAGCTTGAGTTTTCCATCTTCTGCGAGTTTTTCGTAGTGGGTGTAACGCTTCTCAAACGCTGCGCCGTAGAGATCGTGAAGATCGGGCACATCGCTTGGAGAGAAGAGCGTCCACATGCCCCCTTCTCGGACCCGTTTCATAAACAGATCGGGGATCCAGTTGGCTGTATTCATATCGTGGGTACGACGTCTTTCATCGCCGGTGTTTTTGCGCAGTTCGAGGAAGTCTTCGATATCGAGGTGCCAGGTTTCGAGATAAGCGCACATCGCGCCTTTTCGTTTGCCGCCCTGGTTGACTGCAACAGCTGTGTCGTTTGCAACTTTTAAGAAGGGGATCACGCCCTGTGAAGTTCCGTTCGTCCCTTTGATGCGAGCGCCAGTTGCCCGAACATTGGTCCAGTCGTTGCCGATGCCGCCAGCAAATTTGGAGAGCTGAGCATCATCGCCAATCACTTTGAAGATGTGGCCTAGATCGTCCATGACTGTGGAGAGATAGCAGGAGCTGAGTTGTGAATGGCAAGTGCCAGAATTGAACAGGGTCGGCGTGCTCGAGGTGAAATAGAATTGGGAGAGGACGTTATAGAACTCAATGGCCCGCTTGTTTTTCTGTTCTCCCTCTTTTAGAGCCAGACCCATCGAGACGCGCATCCAGAAAATCTGTGGTGTTTCGAGGCGGCGCTGCTCTTGGTGAATGAAGTAGCGATCGTAGAGAGTTTGGAGGCCGAGATAGTTGAACAAATCATCTCTTTTGAGGTCCATCGCCGCGCCGAGTTCATCGAGGTCGAAATCGAGCAGTTCAGGAGAAAGGCGCTCATAGCCGATCGCTGCCTTCACATACTTTTTGAAGTATTGGCGATGTGCTTTATTGAGAGTTGAATCAGAAGCTGGTAGACCCACTGTTTCGCGATAGAGCGTATCGAGGAGAAGGCGTGAGGCGACTTGCGCATAGGCTGGCTCTTTTTCGATCTTTGACTTCGCCGCGAAGATGTTGGCGAGATCCACTTCGTGTTCTTTCATGCCGGTATAAAATTGAGAGATGGTCGTTTCAACCAATTCATCAACAGAGACGAGCGATTCGAATCCACGGGCCGCAAAAGCCATTTTATTGCGGATCATCAGTTCATTGATTTTGATGGTGGCGCTATCCGATGTGGTGATCTCAAACGTGCGAACCGGAGCATTTTCATCAATTGCGGCCGGCATAGGCTGCAAGTGTTCTTGCCGCTGTGCTTTTTCAGCGCGGTAGAGGATGAAGCTCTTGGCGACATCGAAGAACTTGTCATTCATCAATTCCCGCTCAAGCCGATCTTCGATCATGTCGATATAGAGAGTGTCGCCCTTAGCTGCTAGTTCAGCCATTTCAGAGACGATCTTTTGCGTGAGCATATTGACAGCTGCGACGACCTCGTCGGGGGATTGTTCTTCAATTTTTCTCGCTCTGCGGAAGGCGCGCTCGATTGAGGAGGCGATCTTCATCGGATTGAAGCGGGCAGGAGTTGTTTTATCGCGGCGGTAGATTTTCAGGTTTTGAAGAGAGGTTTCACGCTTGGCTTTTCTCTCATCGCGATAGATGATGTAGTCGCGCGCTACATCGTGATGGCCGTTTTTCATCAGGGTCACTTCGACGACATCTTGGATCCCTTCAACAGTGAGGCAGGCCCCTTTGGCAGCGAGAGTAAGCACTTGTTTCACAACGAGATCAGTCATGATCTCAATCGTCTTTTTCAGGTCGCTATCGATAGGAGCTGGAGCAGGAGTCTTTTTCGTATCGCGGAAAGCTGCCTCTATGGCGCTTAAGATCCGATCGCGGCGGAATGGAACTAAGGTACCATTGCGTTTTACAACGGTGTAGGCGACCTCTTTTGTTGCCGACGCCCCTTTTTTAGCATTGGACTTGGTTGTCGCTGTTTGGATCTCATCTAAGAATGATGTGGTGGCATCCTGGTTTGTCGTCTTTTTCATCTTTGCCCCGTTCTCTATCGTTTATAAAAGCAAAAGGCCCTCTTATAGGGACCTTCTCTCGATTTTTACTGTCTTGAGTTTTTTGTCTGCGCCTACCAGATCTAGTAGATACTCGCGCTTTACATACACTATATATGGTAGTTTGTAGTTTCGCGTCCAGAAAAAAATGGAAGCCTCGCATCCACTTTAAAAATCAGCGGCATGCGGCATCAGAATGTATGTTTTGCCGAAAAAAATCACGCGAAATTTTAGGGGCCCCTTTCGGATCTACCCAAACTATGATATAGTCAGGAGTATATGAAAAGAGTCTACCTCGCCCCTAATATCATCACTGCGTTCGGATTAGCCTGCGGTCTATTTGTGATCTTTAAGGTCAATATGTTAGCGCCCGGCAGCGGAGATTATGAAGTTGTTCAGACCTCTGCGCTCCTCCTCCTGGTCGCGGCAATTGCCGACTTTATCGACGGCGCATTGGCTCGCGCCATCCATGCGGAAAGCGAATTTGGTTTTATTTTCGATACATTGGCCGATGCAGTCTCATTTGGAGTGGCTCCTTCAGTTCTCCTCCTCAAAACTCTCTCAGTGGAACAGGGAACCTTTCTCTCTTTCTTTGCTGCAACCGGCTGTATGGTCTATTCGCTCTGCGGCGTCCTCCGCCTCGTCCGATTCAATGTGAAAGCGAATGAAGCGAAAGGGAATATCGAGCTGCAAGCGGCTCAGAAAAAGCATTTTACAGGCCTGCCTATTCCCGGCGCTGCAGCGGCGGCTGTTTCAGCCAACCTTCTTTATCTCTGGCCCTTAACGGAAGGGTGGTTTAACTTGGGCCACCGGGTGATTATTTTGCCGATTGTGATGATCGTACTCGGTTATCTCATGGTCTGCCGGCTCAAGTTCCCCAGCATGAAGGTGCTCCGTTTTCGCATTCCTTCATTCCATCTTGCGTTTCTCACCGTCATCGTGGCCGTCCTTTTCCTCTACGGGATTCTCTACTGCTTCCCGCTCATTCTCGCCGCGATCTCTTGGATTTATATCGTTTTAGCTCTGATCTTAGCATTCATTCGCCTGCTAGCGGGTAAGAAATCGAAGACGCTCGAGGAATTCGAGCCAGAGCCAGAAGATTTCGACGAGAAAGAATAGTTTTTTTCACATTTCTTCTCCATGAATCTCCTTTTTCTCTCTCTGTGAACTCTGTGATTGCATTTCTTCAGCACTACAAAAAGATTTATTATCAAGCACGCTCTTACACCCATTTCGTATAGGTCTTCACTTCTACTTTTTCTGTTGGAGAGTCTTTAAAAACTTGGCTAAAACAATGAGAACAACTTGTTATCCACTTGCGACAGGTATCTAAGAATTCTTGTGGCACTTCGTTCAATTCTTTTTGAGGAACAAGGAGTATGTAGCCGGAGTAATCTTTCTTTTGATAAGAGCGAACATAAGGAAATAACTTTCGATTCGGGATTAAAAGATGTGCGCAAAATGTATCTGCTACATCTATATCTCCAAAAGAGAAGTCGTAAAGTCTGAACTTATGTTCAGGATTTTCAGTATCACAGACATTTTTAATGAGTAAAAGGGCGGTCATTTACAACTGAAAAATAGCAGGTTTTACAAGATTAGGACTGAAAGAGGTATAGTCGTGAAGTCGAATTTCAACTGGTTTTTCGTCCTTATTTTTTACGACAGCTGCATTCAGATTTAGTTGTCGACAAAGTTGTTCAAAATTCATTGCGATCAATCGGCAGACTCTCATTTGTTGTTCATTTCTTCCTTTTTGTCTGGGAAGTAGTACACTTACTTTTTTTTCATTTAATTTATAAAAAGGAATAAATCCAGGATACTCCGCTTTTATTTTATTCCAAAACTTTGTGCTTATTTTTTTGGTGGGAAAGGAACATTCAACTACCTGGTAGTTTTTGTAGAACTGAGTGGGGTCTTGAGCGTTGTAACAGAGATAATGAGCTAAACGAGTCACGGGAATCTTGGGTAGAGGTTGATTATAAAATAGTTGTGAATTTTTTTAAATTTTAGAAATCGAAGGTGGGTATCCTGCGGACGGTATACTGTTGTTCCATGATGTCGATGAGAGTATCCATCAGACTTTCTTCTTTAGTCCTTAAATTCCAAAGACGTTGAGAAGCGTTTTTTTCTATTAATTCAAAAGAGGCGGTGTACTTTTGGAAGATTGCATCAATTTGTTTGGTTTGCGCTGATGTTGGACAGTAAACACCGAAAGAATAGCGCAGAAAAGGAAAATCGGGAGAAGGGCCTATATTTGGTAAGGAAGTCACTTCGATCGGATGTTCAGCGGGCTTTCCTAAGGAAAGTCGCCCTTCTTGTTTAGGAGATATTGTAGAAGTTCTTTCTTGGTGATAAATGGAAAGCATAAGTCTTGATTGTAAAGAAATAGTTAATTTCTTTACAGAAAAATGCTAAATGATGCGATCCCGCTCTGGTACGCTTTGCACTTCTAAAGGCTCTCCTCCTTCTGTCTCCACGGTTTCAAAGACTCCAGTGTTGCGGAGAGCTTGGACTACCTGAGGCGCTTTCTCAGGTTGTGTATAGAGGGTCCACTTCCCCCTATTTAAACAATTTACAGTGATTAAATGATTGAGGTTCTCGATATATTCCCTAGCGATGCTTACAAGGTTATCCGATACAGAAATGGTAAAGCGGCAGTAATCTTTTCTGTTTTCTCCTCTGCCGGCGTAAACAGCTTCTTTCACAATATTCATAGAAAAATTCGGCTGGGCAACTTGTTCAACGAGCATCGGCATAAAAATTAAATTCTCCAGTCATTTAAATTCATGTAGTAAGGATGTCAGGTCGGCGAAGCGGATCCTGTCTTTTTCTTCTCAACAATTATATCGTTCCCATCGTTATATCGTTTTTTTAGTCCCTTCCTCGAAAGCTTTTATGGTCAAAGCAAATACAACGATTAAACGATATAACGATATAACGATGAAAAAAGGACAGGGTGGGCATGATAAGCAAGCTAAAAATGGGGGTAATCATGCGCGATCTTTGCTTGAAGCGGATCCTGTCTTTTTCCTCTCAACAATTATATCGTTCCCATCGTTATATCGTTATATCGTTTTTTTAGTCCCTTCCTCCAAAGTTTTTGTGGTCAAAGCAAATACAACGATATAGCGATGAGAAAGGGACAGGATGAGAATTGGGATTTTCTTAGACAAACGATCGATTGACCGATATTCTAGAAGCTCATTTGAGGTGATTATGTTGATCGTTGTGGCAATTGCTGGGTTAGCTGTGGGTTTCGCGGGGCTTTGGTTGTGGATGCAGAGTAGGCTGCAGGCCGCGAAAGGGGAGATGGTCGAATCGTTTAAATCGCTTTCTTATGAAATGATGGAGAGAAATTCGAAATCCTTCTTACAGCTCGCTCAAACACATCTGTCGCAATTTCAAGAGGGGGCCAAAGCTGATTTAGAGGGACGGCAAAAATCGATTGAGGCAACGCTGGAGCCGCTGAAAGCGGTGATGAAGCAATTGGACGAGCAGCAACGGGAAATGGAAAAGCGGCGCGAAGGGGCTTATGCTGGGCTGCAGAAGCAAATTGAACAGATGATGGCGTCCGATCGAGAACTTAGACATGAGACAAGCCAACTTGTTTCATCGCTCCGCTCGCCGCAGATTCGGGGTTCATGGGGCCAGGTGCATTTAAGACGGGTAGTAGAGCTCGCGGGTCTTCTCAATCAGTGCGATTTTTCTGAGCAGGTAAATGTATTGAGTGAGGGAAAGTCGCTGCGGCCCGATCTCGTTGTGCGCCTTCCGGGCGAGCGGCAAATTGTCGTCGATGCCAAGACGCCGCTCAATTCCTTTTTAGATGCGTCAGAGATGCAAGATGGCGATGCGAGAAAACAAAAACTGCTCGAACATGCCGGTAGCATTCGGAAGCATATCCGCGATCTCTCTTCCAAGGAGTATTGGAAATCATTCGAACTTTCTCCTGAATATGTGGTTCTCTTTTTGCCTGCCGAGTCTTTTTTTAGTGCAGCTTTACAAGCTGATCCCTCTTTAATTGAGGTAGGAGCCGATCAAAACGTCATTGTCGCAACGCCGACCACGTTGATTGCGATCCTCCGAGCGGTGGCCTTTGGTTGGAAGCAGGAGAGTTTGTCTAAGAGCGCCAAAGAGATTGCCAAACTCGGCGGTGAGTTGTATGACCGCCTCGGTGTGGTGTGTGAACATTGGGGGAAAGTGGGACGTCAGCTCGGTTCATCGGTTGAGGCCTACAATCAGTCGGTCGCATCGCTGGAGAGCCGCGTCCTTGTATCGGCTAAAAAGCTGAAAGACTTAAGCGGCTTAACGAAAGAATTGGCAGAACCCGAACAAATCGAAAAACTAACTCGACTGCTCTAAAGAAAAATTCACCACAGAGATAGGCCACCACAGAGGCGGAGGGAAGCCCTCCGCACCTCCCCAAATTTAAATGGGGTGTGGGGCTTCCCCACCTCTGTGGTAGTTTATCTCTGTGGTGAAAATATTCCCACCAGACTATTCGACGCTGAGGACGTAGTAGGCGGGGAAGGCGAAGTGGTTATTGGAGCGAGGGCTTGCCAGAACGGTCACTTGCTTTCCTTCATACTTTTCTAGATCGACGCAGGTACTATAGATGTAAGCCAGTGGCGCATCGGATCCGCGCAGGATGAAGTTGCCCGGCTTGTTTTTGACTGGATTGTCATAGGGGACGATTTTACCGGTGAGCACAGTCGCATTGGCTTTTTGTTCCGCGTAGAAATCATCCATTTTGCGGCCCGCGTGGAAAGCTGACCAGCTGAGATAGAGCGATTCTTCGATGGTATCCCAGAACCGCATCTGGTCGGTCATGTCCCGTTTGATGGCGCGCTTCGCAAAAATCGATGGGTCGACTTTGCTGTGAGGATCGTTGAGGAGCTCTTTGCTCTCTTCTTTGTGTTTTGCTAAAAGTTCCTCTTTCGCAGTTGGGGAAAGTTGCGCTTTTTCTTCTAAATAAGCGATCTTTTTGTTGAGATAGGTATCCTTTAAAAGAGATAGGCCTTCTTTCGCTTGCACGGCTGCTTGTGGAAAATCGGAAAATTGGCGGATGATCGTTTGGAATTGATCCACAACCGGTTGAGGTGACATCTCTTCGTAGGACTTTTTGCATTCGCTTTCTGCTGCGAGATAAGCTGCGCTGAGCAATTCTTCTACTTGCGTTTTGCGTCTTTCCATTGTGGCGATGAAATCGGGTCCACCAGCATGGGTGATGAACTCTTTAGATACATAAAAACGGGTGGAATTCGGCGGCGCAATTTCCAGCCATTTGTGGTTCATCGGACAAACTTGACCTTTTACTTTATCACCGGCTTGGAGTTGGGCGATGATCGGGCCGTCAACATGAGGTTCGAGGCGGACGTTGACTCGGTTTGCTTCGACAGCGTCATCGATGATGTAGCTTCGAAATACATAAGCTTTTGTTTCTTTTGTCGGTTGAACGGCGTAAAACTCTCCTTCTTCGCCGACAATTAAGAAGAGGTCATCTTTATTCGCTTGGCGGATGATGTGGCTATCGAGATCGGGTTTGACGCGAATGCGGACTTTATTTGCTGCGATTTTTCCGGTAAAAGCCTTGAACGCTTCCGCTTTTTTTCCTGTTTGGGCAGCAGGGGCTTTTGGGGTTTGAGGCGCCGCTTGGATTGCGGTTACACTCATCGCACTCACTGCAATTAAAGGGATCTTGAGCCAAGACATATCTATACCACTCCGTTGTCATCATCGATACTAGAATTTATAACATTATTCCCCAAGAGAAAAAAACACAGATAAAAAATCTACGCGAAGCGGCCGTGCCTGTGCCCGTATGTGACTCGAAAGAATTCACTACAGAGATCACTCAGAAAAAAGAGGGAACGCGTAGCGGTCGTGCCCGTGCCCGAAACTAGAAAAACGTAAACCTATTGTTTAGAAATAAGGCGGAGGGAAGCCCTCCACGCTCCAAAAAATTAAACACCGAGAGCGCCGAGAACCACCGAGAAAGAAGAACCACTTGGAACGCGAAGCGGCCGAGCCCGAGCCCGTGTGCGAGCACGAGCCCGGAAATTAGAATAGAGTTAACGCAAAGACTCAGAGGCGGAGGGAAGCCCTCCGCTCCTCCCATCGGACACGGGCACGGGCACGCACACGGGCACGAAAAAGGTAGTTAATAGTTAGGAGTTAAGTACTGCCTTGATGTGTTCGCAGTTTTTTTGGCCGCACGTACAACCAATTGGGGTGCCGAGAAAGACACTGTAGTGCTCGTTTTTGTCGAGCGGATTGGTAACCGTGTAGAGCTTATCCGCTTGTTGGGTGATCTCCCAGTCGCGGAAATGGAGATCTGCTTCGGTGATGAGGACTTCTTCTTCGGGAGAGGGGCTGGCGCCGAAGGAGCGGAGGATCTGGCAATAGACGCAGTTGCAATCGGGTTCTGGAGCGGGAAGGGCGGAGGTATCATCGAGGCCAAATGCCTTTGCGATGGTTGCCATTCGATCGAGCACTTCCGGGGGAAGGTCTGGATGGTTGGCTTGAGAGGGATCGTGCTCCATAGTGGGTCCGAGGGACTGGATCGGGCCATCAGAGCGGAGGGGGAGATTGAAGCTAATCGGTTCGATTTGATGGCTGTATTGGGCGTGAGCTTCAAAAATCTCATTGAGAGCAGCTTGATCTAATCCAGGGACCTCAATCAATGCGCCTGTTTTAAGTGTAACCATTAAGGTGTAAGCGCCAGCTAGTGGACGGCTCTGCATGGAGAGGATTTGCGTCCATGGAGTAGAGAGGTAGGGTGGGATGCTGAGTACGGCTGGAGTGATTTTCATACGTTCACCATTTACCCCTTATTATAAGGCAGTTGAGCCCCTTGGGTCAATAGAATTTAGCACTCAAATAATGTGAATGCTGATAGCATGTATAACATGCTTGTATTTAGAAGTTTAAGTTTTTGTATGAAATTTCTTGATTTTGAGGAGAGGGGTTGCATATAAGGGGTTTTTTGGAGGAGGAGTTACTTAGATCGAATTTAACTGGTTTGTAAAATGTTCTACGTAAGAGGTAAAAATGATCCTGGCTCAGCGGCCAAATCCACGCAACGAAACGGGTGTCTCCGGGGATAAAAAAGTGACTCGAAAAACATTTGTCATTGATACGAACGTCTTAGTCCACGATCCAGCTGCTATCACCAAATTTAAAGACAACGATGTGGTCATTACGCTCGCCGTCCTCGAAGAATTGGATAGCTTGAAGCGCCATAGCGACGAAGTGGGAAAAAATGCCCGTGAAGTGATCCGCTACATCGACTCTTTAAAGGCCGAAGAAAGTGGCGATCTTCACCGCGGAGTCTTGCTTCCGGAAGGTCCAAAAGTGCGCATTCATCTCGAAGCGAAAGCCGAAAAAGTAGAAAACTTTCCTCTTCCGCAAGATCGAATGAGTAATAAGTTGCTCATGACCGCCTTCTTGCTCCAGTCGCAGGGAGAGTCAGTCGTCATCGTTTCGAAAGATTTCGTCACACGCGTAAAAGCTGAAGCGATGGATCTCGAATCAGAAGATTATGAGAATCTGAAGACCTCCTTTGAGGAGCTCTATAAAGGAATCCGCAAAATAGACGTTGCGAAGCGAGATATCGACCAGTTCTATAAGGATGGAACGCTTCCAATGATGGAAGGGGGATTCCGTCCGAATGAATTCGCCGTCCTCGTCTCTCCAGAAAATTCCTCGGCTGTTTGCAAGTACAACGACCGCTCGAAGAAGCTCGAGCCACTCCTTCAAGTATCCAAAGATATTTGGGGCATTCAGCCGCTCAACGTCGAGCAGCGGTGCGCAATCGATCTTCTCCTTAGAGACGATATCCACCTCGTCACGCTGATTGGCGCAGCCGGTACCGGTAAAACGCTTTTAGCGATCGCTTGCGGAATGAGAAAGACCTTTGACGACAACGTCTATTCGCGCATCTTGATTTCCCGTCCGATTGTTCCGCTCGGGAAAGATATTGGGTATCTCCCTGGAACGAAAGAGGAGAAACTCTATCACTGGATGCAGCCGATTTACGATAACCTCGAATTCCTCTGCTCCACCACAAGCGGTGAGGGCAATGGAGCGGCAACGCTCGAGTTTATCATGGAGAGCAAGAAGATCGAAATGGAAGCGGTCACTTATATCCGCGGCCGTTCGCTCCCAAAAATCTACATGATCATCGACGAGGCGCAAAACTTGACTCCGCATGAGGTCAAAACGGTGATCTCTCGCGCAGGTAAAGGAACAAAAGTGATCTTGACGGGCGATCCGACACAGATCGATAACCCTTACCTCGATAAAGATTCCAATGGCTTGACCTACTGCGTCAACCGCTTTAAAAATCAGCGGATATATGGCCATATGATCTTAGAAAAAACAGAGCGGTCTGAACTCGCTTCGATCGCAGCGGAAATTCTTTAATGTCTTGAGGGAGCGGATGCAAGTCAGCTCCCTTTTCTTTTCAGAGGAAAACCAATGGATGTGTTGATTGTAGGGGCGGGGCCAACAGGTTTGATGATGGCTGCCGAGATGGCTCGCTATGGACTGTCGTGCCGTCTCATCGATAAGGGCCTGACCTATCGCGATGAAACTCGCGCTGTCGGCATTCAACCGCGCACCATGGAAATTTTCGGTCACATAGGAATAGAGAAGCCATTTTTAGAGGAGGGGCTCCAAGTTTCTGCCGCAAATCCCATGTGCAATGGAGAGCGACTCGCTCATATTTCTTTCGAAGGACTCGAATCGCCTTATCCCTTTATCTTGACGCTTGAACAACAGAAAACAGAGAAACATCTCGCTGACTATGCGGCCAGTCAAGGCATTCAAGTCGAAAAGGGAATTGAGCTAGTACAGCTGAGACAAAATCGCGAGGGAATTGAAGCAGAACTCGTCCATGCAAAAACCGGAGAGCGAGAGCAGGTGAAATCTCGCTGGCTCATCGGCTGCGACGGAGCGCATAGCACCGTTCGCTCATTGGTCGGTTTGCCGTTTGAAGGGGAGGCGTTTGCCGATGTATTTTCTTTGGCCGATGTGCACGTAGAGTGGCCCTATCCACATGCTGAATTCCACGCATTTTTAAATGCAAAAGGGGTTTTAGCCGCCATCCCGCTGAAAGAAAAAAATCGCTTCCGCCTCATCTTTCAACTAGTTCGTTGCCGCGACCTTCTCAAATCAAATCGATCCATTCCATCTGGACAAATCTCGAAGGAAACCATCCCCGAGCCGACTCTAAAAGAGGTCGAAGATCTGCTGAAAACTTATGTTGGCCCAGATGTAAAGGTATCGAATCCTGTTTGGATGGCGAACTTTCATATCAACAGCCGGATGACAGGCACCTATCGGAAAGGATCGGTTTTTTTAGCGGGCGATGCGGCCCATATTCATAGCCCAATTGGTGCTCAAGGGATGAATACAGGAATTCAAGACGCTTTCAACTTGGCTTGGAAACTCGCTTATGTGCAGCAGGGAAAAGCACCTGCTGAATTGCTCGATACCTATAATCTGGAGCGGCACGCGGTAGGCGCTGCGTTATTAAACGCGACAGAAAAAGCGACCTTTATGGCGACCCTTCATGCACCGGTGGCTATTTGGATTCGCAATTGGGTGATCCGAATCTTAGGATCTATTCCGAGCTTTTGCCGGTTTTTACCGCGGCTTCTTTCTCAAACGGCTATTCAGTATCCAAAGAGCGCGTTTGTTGTCGATCGAAACCCCTTTCATCGAGGACCGAAGGCGGGCGTACGTGCGCCAAATGGCCTGCTTTCAGGCCACGATCTCTATTCTTTGATTAAAGAGACAAAAAAAATCCACGTGCTTCTCTTTTGTGGTCCAGAAAAACAAGACTACTCTTCTTTAGCCTCTCAGCTCAAATCAGACTGTATTGAAGTAGTTTTAATTGAAGATCAACACATGCATGAAATCTATGAAGTAGATCGCCCAGCGGCTTATGTCTTGCGGCCCGATACCTACATTGGCTATCGAAGCGTTCCGCTCGACGAACCTTCTCTGATTGCTTACTGCCAGAATCTCGGTGGATAATAAGCTTCCGTTCTCGCTCGAACAGCTCTTAGTGCTTCCTCAGCCTCAGCTCTTCTTTTTCTCTCGTTCTCTATTTCCATCGGTTGTGGAGCTTGAGGATAGGGATAGGGAACAAAAGGAATGGGTTGCATCGGAGGCAGGGGCGGATAGGCGAAATACTGAGGAGGCATAGATTGATATGGCATCATTTGAACCGCCGGAGGATAAAATCTTGGATCTGTCAGAACAGGGCGGAGTTGTGGGGGAACCATTTGAGGTTGTGGATAAGTTAGAGGAGGAACAAATGGTGATCTTGCCGGTGGTTGGTAAGAATGGTGAGCGACAACGTTTTCGGTTTCTCTTTCAGATGGCAACCTGGTCGCTTCAGAAATTGGTGCCGACGAGGAAGGGGTTATTTGTGATGAACGGTTCGTGGTTCTTGCTCTTCGATGCAATGGTTCAACTTCGGATTCTTTGCGTAAGCGTTTATGAGAGTAAGGTAAATTTACTGTCTGAAGGGGATCGCTATTATTTGGTATCTCATCTAAGAGGGGCAAAATCTGTACGACGTTTGCGCAATCTAATAACTCTTCTCTGGTCAATCGAGAAGAATGCAAAATTAAAGAAATAAAACGTCTTTTTTTATTTCTTAAGACTTTGGGAAAAGCTTTAAGATTAGAAGAATCGGAAGCAATTTCGAGCAAAATTAGGTTGGGTAATTGATCTAAAAAATCATAATCCACGATTTCCTTTGCGCGAATAAAAGCATGGGTTATTTTTGGATAAACGGTATCTTTATTCATTGCAAAAAGATCAGCATGAACATGTAAATTAATTACGTTTTTTAAAACTGACAAATTTTCTTTTATTTGTTTTGTCAATATTCTAATCGAATCGTCCCTTCTCATCGTTCTTCGTATAGGTGCAAACCGGAGGTAAAGCTCTGTAAAGGCATTTAAGGTGTTTGTAGATGCATATTTTAATCCTTTAATGGTCGTTGAATCTAAAGTAAGAGAAGTTAGAGAAGGGGGAAACAACAATAGTTTTGTATTTGCATTTTTATGTTCCCAGACAATATTTCGTAAAACAAGAGAACGGGGAGGATGTGATGGCCTTTGTATGAACATAAAATGCGCAATGACTGAGAGTGTCAGTCTTAGATCTTGGAACTTCCATTCTATCGGATTGAGATCTTTACACAATTTTTTAAATGTATTTAAAGAAGAGGAAATGACGGAACTTTCTTTAGTTCTAGTAATATAGCGCAAATGATTTGTCGAGAGAATATCTGAATTAATCTGATGTAATAATGCAGGATCCCCTTTTATTGCAACTTGATCAGGATAAAAAGTGACTTGGATAGATGGGGAATCTGTAATTTCTAAAGGAATATCTGCAGCTACCCCGTTGTTACTCGATGTGGCTTCAGCGGGTGGGGGCGGTTCATCGGATATTTCTTCTTGATTAAAATATGTACTGATATCTTCTTCTCCTAAATGAAAGTCGAGATCATGAGACGTCGAGGTTCCTACTTCTACAGGAGGGATTGCGAGGAGAGCTGCTAGCGTTTCGTCATGTAAATACGAATTGGGAGAATTAAAAAGGTTGGAATCAGGATGTATCTCTGAGCGACCAATGTCTACGTTGGCTAGAGGCTGTTCTATTAAAGCAGGGGCTGAGCCGGGTAACACTTGGCCGGTTTGAATGAATTCAGCAATTTGTTCTTGTTTGAGGTGGGAAGAACGGATGACTAAAAAATCAAAATGTTTTCCTTTTTCCTGTAAGATCTGGGGGAGTTTGGTAATAGATCGGTCTTCGGTTTCGATTTCTAAAGATGTCAGATTAGGAAAGCAGTCTAGAAAATCATAATCGGGTAAGGTATGTACTCGGAGGCAAAGATGGGCGATTTGAGGGAATTGTTTTTGACAGTCCTCCATGGAAAAGACATTTATTTGGATTGTAAGCTTTTGTAAATTCTGTAAAGAACCTAGACAACCTTCTAAGCGTTTACCGAGATCTCTTTTTTTAGTTTTTCTATAAGTTCCCTGATTTTTATTGTTATTAATCAGGATTAATTCTTCGAGAGCAATATGACTGTTTTTGAAAAATTGATTGATGAGAGAAGGGTTGAGCTGAGTATCCTCAAGTGTAATCGATGTAAAAGATGATTGGACTTTGTGGTTTGGAAATTGTGCAATTCGATTCCAATGTACATTCCTACATAGGAGCGAAGATGGGGGATGATCGATTGCAGGGATAAGAACCCGCTCTAAGGTGGGCGGATCTATCTCCAGATTTTCAAATACATAGGTTGGGTAGAAATTTTCTCTTAATTTTTCGAAAATGCGTTTGGTGTCATTTACCTCTTTTGAGGTAATTAAGTTATTCAAAAGGGTCACAACTCTAGCGTTTGATCCATCCTTTGCCTGAATGGATCTCTCTTGCCCAGTGAATACGACCCGATCGGAATAGAAATGAATATGAACAAGATCAATTGAATTAGACATGATTTTTTTATATTTAGTTAAACTATTGTAGCATAATTATTATAATATTGAAATTAATTTTAATAATAGAGGGCTTTGGATCAAAGCCCTAATATAGAGATGTTTATGCGGCGGCGATCATCCCTAAAATACCGATGAGGATGAGGTAGATAGCGACGACGTAATTGAGTAGGGCTGGGAAAACGAGGATGAGGATGCCAGCGAGGAGTGAAAAAACGGGATAGACCATAGAGTGAATAACGATCATGATTTGTCTCCAATGAGTTGAGAGGGCTTATTGCCCTCCTTCAATCCCGATAAAACAGATGGAAAATATTTTTGTAAGGAAAAAATTTGATCCATCTTTTAGTCTAGCTGAGGATTTGGAGTAGGCCATGAACATGCAACCGCTTGTTTCGATTATTGTTGAGATGGGGACAAGAGAAATCACCAATCTCATTTCTGCTGATGATTCTGCTGAGCGTTTTTTGATGGAAGCGAGAAGTTTTCTATCCGATGAGGAATTTGAGATTTTTTTTGTGGGTTGCAACGTTCCCAAAATGGAAAATTTGTCGGCGAACTGTCATTGCCTCGATGTGTGTGGAACGGGGTATTATGGCTGGAAAAACGAAGGAGCAAGGGCAGCGAAGGGCAAGTATCTCGTCTTTTGGGACAGCGATTGCCATCCGGTGAATGGATATCTAAAACGTGCGGTAGAAACGCTTGAGAAAAATAAGCAATTATCTGGGTTAACGGGAGCTACTCAATACGATGGAACTTCTTTTTTCACCCGGTTAAATTCTGTGCTCAATTTCGGTTATCTCCATCGCGATCGAGAAGATTTGGGTCACTCAAATCCGATGGGGCATAATCTCGTCCTTCGCAAAAGTAGTTTTCCGCAGGAGCCGTTTGGACCGAATCGTGGGCGCGCTGGAGGAGATATTTATGTCGGTAAACTGGCGAAAGAGAGGGGATCGCCGCTCAAACATGATCGCCATTTGCAAATTAGGCATGAGGATATTTCCTATTCTTTTACGGCGCTTATGGAGCAACACTTTCGTGAGATGTTTATTGGTCTTTTATCTCGCCCGAGCCAAGGCCATTTGAGCCGCTTGGCGATCTCTTTTAAGACTTTGCTCGCTACGCCGATCAAGAGATTGGGCCGCGTTGTCCGTTATGGGAAGAATCTCGGATTCAATGGATGGGATATCGCTTGCTCAATCCCTGTTCTGATCGCCTTCACTTTAATCGATGTGTTAGCTTATGTCATTTTGGCTCTTTACCCTCCTTTGTTAGATCGTTGGGTTCGTTACCAATTTGAGTTGGCCTAATGAAAATCCTCATGGCTGAACACACCAGCTTCGATTCGGTCTGCCGAGTGGGCTGTCACCACTTGGCCGAAGGGTTAGCGAGAAAAGGACATGAGGTGATCTACCTCTCGGCCTATTTGACGCCGCTGCATTTACCTTATCTTTTGACGTCGAGGCGGGCTGATATCACTGCGCGGTTTTCGAATTGGCTCTCGAATGGAAGGATGGAAAAAGAAGGGGTCTTTACCTATGTCCCTTTTTCGATGTACCCCTATGCGAGAAAGTTCGGGTTAGATCAAACATGGATTGCAGAGAGGCAATTTCAGCGGACCATTCCTCATCTTAAAAGGAAGGTGACGGGGAAATTTGATGCTCTATTGATCGGAGATCCCCGTTTTGTACCGCTCATTGACCAAGTAGATGCCCGTGTGAAAGTCTTGCGTCTAACCGATGATGTATTGAGCATGGAGAGCACTCCTCGAACGGTAGCAGGTTTGATTGGAAAAGGGCTTTTGAAATGCGATTCTGTTATCGTGACGGCTAAAAATCTTTGTCGTCTACTCGAGGAGAGATATGGGTATAAAGATGCAATCTACATGCCCAATGGTGTGGATCTCGATCATTTCTTGAGCAAAAAAGTAGAAGAACCGACCGATTTAGCAAACATCCCAGAGCCTCGGTTGATCTATGCAGGATCGATGGACAATCGAATCGATCTTTCGCTTGTCGAACATTGCGCTGCTAAACTCTCATCTGTCTCTTTTGTCTTTGTGGGTCCCAATCATCTTCCGTTAGGTAGTCTTAAAAAGCATCCGAATATCCATCTTTTAGGCCCTCGTTTATACAGGCAATTGCCCGCTTATTTTAGCCATTCGCAAGCGGCGATGATTCCCTTTCAAAAGAACGATCGGACCGATTCGATGTGTTCGATTAAGCTACTCCAATATTTGGCGTCAGAATTGCCCACAGTGTCTACTCGACTCTGTGAACTAGAATCTCAACAAGCACCCGTTTACCTGGCTGATCGGCCAGAAGAATTTGCTGCGGCGATTGTATCGGCGTTAGCAGAGAGGAAGGGGGGAGAGCAATACAGGACCTTTGCGAGTCGATTTTCCTGGGATCGAAATGTAGAGAGTTTGGAAACGCTGATTCAGAATGCAGCGCATTCATGAGCGCAGCGGTCATCCGAGGTGGCCTGTGGCTTTCTTTGAGCTTTTTGTCTGGAGGTTTTCTCCGGTTTGTTCAGCTTGTTTTTTTATCTCGCATGCTAACGGGAGAAGATTTTGGGAAGTACCAATTTTTCTTTAGTGTAGTCAATCTATTGAGCATTTTCTCATTGCCTGAAATGGAAATAGCGATCGTTCGATCAGCGGCTCAAGGTGATGACTCTTTTTTGATTTCTGGAATTCGGCAAAAAATTCGGACTAGCCTCATCGGCGTCTTGTGCTTAGTGACCTTTGCTTATATGTATCGAGTAGAAGATCTCTTTTATACTTCTGCAATTGCCTCCTGTCTATTTTTTCCTTTTTATTTTGGATTTACTCCCGTTACTTCCTATTTTTATGGGAAAGAAAATTATCGAAAGGGCGCGCTGTTCAGAGTAGCCATTGAAGTATGTCGAAATGGGACTTTTGTAGCGCTAGTCGCTTTGACCCAATCTCTTTGGCTCTCCATGTTGGGAATGATGGCCCTTGTCTCATTCTTACATTGGAAGCTCTATGGAATCGCGACAGATGGGCTTACCCCACCAATAAAGAAAAATGAGAACGTGCGATATGGATTTCATTTAACGTTGATTTCTCTCCCGAAATATCTTTTTCCCCATTTGGATAAACTATTCGTTGGACTTTTCTTAGGGTATCAGGCCGTCTCTTTTTACAGTTGCTCGATGACCTTGATCTATTATTTTCATGATTTGAGCAAGCGGCTTGTTTACTTGTTGATACCTAAATTTTCCCGGATCGTCTGGTCGGATGCCCAAGCGATCAAAAGAATGTTATGGGCACTCTTTGCTTGTATCGTCTTGTTGGTATGGGTATCCATTGCCCTTTTACCCTGGCTCATCCCATTTCTTTTTTCCGAGGCATTTCGGCCTGCAGTGCCCTATTGCCAATGGGCGATGGTTTCGCTTTGCTTTTCCCTGCCCAGTATGATTCTCGTCTCTTTTTTTCAGGCTCAACAAGGGACTACTATTCTCTACCTTTACCAGTACGGGGTAACTGTTCTCTTTATCGGATTACTCTTATTCGCTCTTAAAGTTGGGGGTCTTCAAGAGGTGATCTATGGGAAAATTGCAGCGGAAGCTTGCGGTTTGGGCTATCTCTTATCGCTCTTTCTGATTAAATCTCGTGTGCCCCAGGTAGAGAAGTCAGGATCTGTTCCGTCATCTCTCGAACCGCTTCCACGATTAGTTCCGGTTGATGACGAGGAATGAGATGATCACTTTGTTCTGCGATCAAGTGTTTGCTTTGAGTAGACAAAAAGGTCAATTCTAACTGAAGTTCTTTCCAGCTTTTATAACTCAGATCGATCCATTCTTTCGAATATCCAATTGATTCACCGAAAAAAGTAAGAGAACCCGCGGTAATCACAGTTAACGGAAGCTGTTTGAGATTTGAGGGATACTGTTTTATTTGTTTTAAACTCTCATATGAACCCAACTCTTCCGCCGCTTGGGTCAGTAAATTCTTACGTCTGAAAAATAGGTCAAGATAGGTATTTTGAATCGATTCGGGAAAGGTTTTATACATGCGAGTCAAGAGTTCACGGACGGGAGGGATGCGAAACAAGAGCCGGTCTAGGCCAAATGCCGAAAAAAACCTGCTAAGATAACGACTCTGATTCGTTAAAAAAGGATCCGGCGGAAGCCGTTCAAGCATCGCTTCGTGTGATGCATCAACAAGTACCAAACCCACTACCTCTTCAGGATAACGGGCAGCAAAGAGCCGCATGTGGATACCGCCCATTGAATGCCCTACTAAAAGATAGGGTTTTGGTATTTTGGCTTTCTTCAGCAGGGTATGGAGTTCTGTAACAATTTGTTCCGCTGTTCTAGGATAGGGACTCGGATCGCTCCAGCCAAGTCCTGCACGATCATAACTGCAAACACGTGTAAAAGAGGCAATTTTGGGTTGAACGAGAGACCAATCTAGAGAAGGAAAAGTCATCCCGGCATCAAGCACTACAGTAATCGGACCTTCTCCAGCTGTTTGGATGTGAAGGCAATAGCCCCCAATATCGATTCGTTTACCAGGTGGAAAAGGGTAATTTTTCTCTTCAACAAAAGTAGAAACCGCTTCAAAGCATAATCCAACGGTTAGCAGAAGAAGAAAAAACAGAGTAATTCGTCTGAGCCACTTCATTTGGGGAAAAAGCTAACAATCTGCACTATTAATCCCCAAGAAAAATCTGTAAATTTTTTCAGAGAGTCTGTTCATAAACAAATCCAACGGTCGATGTTTGGTGCAGAGTAGAAATTCGAGGTAAAGATCTTATGCTAAAATTATATAAGAAGAAATCTCGGAATAAAAATAATTAATATCATTAAAATTTCCATTCTTGTTAGAGGGGAAGAGAAATGAAGCTTTCTCTAACATGAGGTATTCGATGAGAAAAAACTTTGGTATTATTTCTGTAATCTGCTCAGCATTTGTGCTTTGCGGTTTGACAAGCTGTGAAGTACAGCAGACGAGCGGCCAACTAAGCTACGCTCAAACCCAGACAGATATGGCTATAACCCAGATCATCGGTGATTATTTAGCTAATAACTCTGATTTGTCCGGCAACGCAAGAAACATCTCAGTATCAACCTACAATGGATTTGTGACTCTTCGTGGAACAACAGCGACCAGTGCAGAACGAGATCGGATCTTACGCAAAGTAACTGGCGTTTACGGCGTAAAAGCAATTAACAATCAATTAAACACTGTTTCTAAAAACTAAGAGGTTATATGGGTAAGGCAATTATTCTGTGGTTGTTGGGCGTGCCAATAGTTGGAATTATTATTCTAAAGCTCATTGGCGTTATCTGATACTCAAGCTCTCCTAGCCTGGGTCTTTCGGCCCAGGTTATTTTTATCCACCTACCCATTATCATGTTTTGTCACTGGAGGTGGTTATGAAAGAACACTGGCTTTTTCCTCCCTCAATTCAAGATGCAAAACAGATCCAAAGGGAAATGGCTGAGCAGGTTGTATTAGAGGATCAATTCAATCCATCTTTGACTCTGATTGCAGGGCTAGATGTGAGTAATAACCTCTTCGATCCTTTACAAAAAGTTTATGCTGCCGCAGTTCTTCTCTCTTATCCAATCCTTGCGGCAATTGAGACGGGATCGATTGTTGAAAAGCAGGAGTTTCCCTACATTACGGGACTTTTGGGGTTTCGAGAAGCTCCAGCCTTGGTTCATGCGGTGCAAAAGCTTTCTCGCCGTCCAGATTTGATTTTAGTAGATGGTCATGGCGTGAGCCATCCGCGGGGGCTGGGAATTGCTAGCCATTTGGGCGTATTACTTGATCTTCCTACCATTGGAGTCGCAAAATCAATTTTGGTGGGTAAGTATGATAATTTAGGTGATGAAGCGGGGAGTGAAGCTCCTTTGCTATTCCGAGGGAAGGTTTGCGCGATGATGCTCCGTTCTAAACAAAGATGCAAACCTTTGATCATTTCGGCTGGTCATAAAATCAGCTTGGAAACAGCTGTACGAGTCGTAAAAAGCTGTCTGAAGGGCTATCGCCTGCCTGAACCGACCAGGCAGGCGCATTTGGCAGCCAATGCTTGCCGTGTTGCTAGTATGTAGAGGAAGAAGACCAAGTGAGTTTTTCTGTCCCTTGCGTGGTACCTTGATAGGCAGTCCACGTACCATCCAAATCTCCCCAGGCACCTACCTTATAGGAAACAACACCCCAAGACCTTTGCGATTGATCGGCGTAGGCGACGCTGAAGAGATCTTCCCATTCATTGTGAATACCAACGCCTGCTTGTACTTGTTTGTTGCCGATATACCAAATGACGCTGTAATTTTTTCCCTGTGGCGCAATCACGACTTCACCTCGGTAAGAACCGCCCTGTGGATTGGTTCCTTTTAATTCGTAGGTGCCGGTTTTAAGCGACCAGGCAAATGTTGTACTAGCTAAGGTTAGAAAGAGTGAGAACAATGCTTTTTTCATAAAATCACCTTGGTTGTAACGAAAGAGCGGGCGATTTTATAGAAGAGAAGAAATTTTTGCGAAAAAAAAGAGAAGCTGGTTTTGAGCCAGCTTCTCAAACTTAGAGACTTAGAATTTAAATGTAGCGCCGATCTGCAAGCCTTGTCCATACAGAGGAAGGGGGCGTACTGCGTCGTTAAATTCAGCTTCATATTCCATCCAACCATCAGAGAAGGATTGGAATCTCCAGCCAGCGTGCACATCTAGGTAGTATGCATCGTTGCTGAAGCGGCTTTCCCATGCAAGACCTAACATGGAGTCGAACAGAGCGCGGCCGTGGTGTTGACGCAAGTTAGAAATTGCATTTGCAAGGGTCGCGGCTCCGAATGAACCATCGCTAGAGTAGTTCATGTTCGCTTTTGTATAGCCGTACATAACACTATAGAAAAGATCTGCTGTCAGTCGGAATCCGTGCCAGATTCTAAATGCTGAATGACCGCCAATCTTGATACCGATTCCTTCGAATTGTACGAGTTGGTTTAGGGCCGCAACTGTTGTATCGCTACCGAAAGTTGTGGCAGTAGAGGCCAATGTGCTTGCGCGAGTCGCGGAGTGCATATAACCGCCCATCAAACCGGCAGCAGGTTTAACGTTGAACCAGTCTCCAAAAGCAAAGTCTTTTTGGATCATCAAATCGAAAAAGTTAATGATCAGGTGATCTTTCACTTTTACACTTCCGGGAGCGCCTGTTGTAAGAGCTACGCTGTGGGCGAGGAGAACTCCATCGCCTGTTTTGCTGCGCGAACCGTGTGCATCCATGTAATACCAGCTGAATTCAAACGAATAGCCGGGCTGATTTGGCATTGTATAATTGAGGGCGATGTTACAGCCGAGGCTCATGTCTCCTGGTACAGAGAGAATGGTGCTATTGAGCGTCGTAATCCCAGGACCGCTCAAAGTTTGTTGAGAAGCAAAGGTCAAAGCTGGAGATGTGTAGTTCATGTACAATAGGTCTGTCCGAACACCGACGTTAGCGATTCCGCTCACATCATAGGTTTCGTAAAGTGGGATCGTATTTCGTAGTGGCTTGTAGGGTTGGGTAGCGCAAGATTGGTCTTTTGCTTGTTGTTTTTGCGTCGCTGCAAAACCAGAAATGCAGAGACTTAAAGTTGCAAGTGAAAGTAAACGTTTCATGATGTTCAGTTCTCCTTAAGGATAGGCTTTTAAATATAGTCTTGATCCTTTTGTTGAGTCAATTAAAATTTGAAAATTATCTCTCGCTTACCTATGCTTTTGCACTCAAAAAGGCGGAGAGATAAATGAAAGCGCTTACCATCTTGTTACTGTCTATTTCTCACATGGGAATAGGTTTGCAAACGCAAGCGATCCATCAACTCATTTACGAAATCCGAAATCCACAAACTGTAGCGCCCGCTTTTCGCAACGCATTGGAAAAAATCGGAGAATATCTCGCACTCCAAGCGCTGGAAGAATTAGAAAAGAAAGAAGCGGCTGTTCAAACGCTAACCGGAGCTACTGCAACCCATCAATTAGTTGCTGATCATCCTGTTCTCGTCACGATTTTACGAGCAGGCCTTCCTCTCAATGCCGGAGTGCAAAAAGTGTTTCCTCATTCAGAAGTGGGTTTTCTCGCTATGTCGCGAGATGAAGAGACACTGCAAGCTAGAACCGATTATGTAGCTCTGCCCAAGCTCAAAGATCAAACGGTTATCTTAGTCGATACGATGCTTGCAACAGGCGGATCCCTGCTCGATGCGATTCGATACATTGAACCCTACCAACCGAAGCAGATCTGGATCATTTCCGCGATTGCAGCCGAGCCTGGTGTAGCTCGTATTTTATCTCATGATCCCGCAATCAAAATCTTTGCGGGGACAATCGATCCCATTTTGAACGATAAAGGTTATATTGTGCCTGGGTTGGGAGATGCGGGAGATCGTTGCTATGGGCGAAAAGAGGTTGTCACTAAGTAGTCATGGCCGTACCGGCGAGCCAGCCAGTCGTCCAGGCGTTTTGAAAATTAAAGCCGCCAGTGACTCCATCGATATTGAGGATTTCTCCGGCAAAAAACAGACCCGGCGCTAGCCGGCTTTCCATCGTTTTAAAGTCGACCTCTTTTAAATGAATCCCCCCAGCTGTAACAAATTCCTGTTTATAGGTTGTCTTCCCATCGATTTCATAAGGATCGGCGCAGAGTTTTGCGGCGATTGCGCTTAAGTGTTTATGAGAGAGGGTTTGGAGAGGTGCGGAAGGATCAACGCTTAAACTTTCAATTAGGCGATTTTGGAGATTGTGCGGTAAAAATGAGGGAAGAGCCTGGCGCTCTGCTTTTTTCTGCAAGAGATTCTGATAAAGCAGTTCTTGATTGGCGGAACCGATCCAGTTGATGAGAAGGGTCGTTTTGTAATTCATCTCATGCAATTCGCGGGCTGCCCAAGCAGAGAGCTTCAATACAGCAGGACCGCTAAATCCCCAGTGGGTCAGCAGGAGCGGACCTTGTTGTTTTAGTTTTGTCCCCTTTAGAGTGACAATCGCGTTAGGAACGGAAATGCCTGCGAGATCGAGAAGGGGCGAAGAGGGGATGTTAAAAGTAAATAGAGAGGGGACAGGTTCGACGATCGTGTGTCCTAACCCTGCAGCAATCTCATGCCCCCAAGAAGACGATCCTGTGGCCAGCAAAACCGTTTTAGCGCTGATCTCTTCTCCCGGTAACTGAATGAGAAATCCCTTTTCCTGTTTTTGGATCGATTGAATCTTCTGCTGTTTACGGATTTCAACGCCAGCCGAAGCGGCAGCTTCCAGCAAACAAGCGATAATCGTCTCAGATGAATCGGTGACGGGGAACATCCGCCCATCGCTCTCGGTTTTTAAATAGACTCCTCGCTCTTCAAACCAAGCAATCGTATCTTTTGGTTGAAAGGTATGGAAAGGACCTAATAATTCTTTTCCTCCGCGAGGATAATGGAGGATGAGCTTAGCAGGTTCAAAGCAAGCGTGCGTAACATTGCACCGGCCGCCTCCTGAAATCCGCACTTTGGCTAAAAGTTGGTTTGTTTTCTCCAATAAGATGACAGGAACTGATGGGTTCAAACTCTTACAGCGGATAGCGGCAAATAGGCCGGCCGCGCCTCCGCCGATGATTACGCAAGACAAGTTGACTCCTTGATGAGGAGAAGATCTTTAGGCGGCGTCAGGCCGAACTGTTCGTGGATGTGTTTGATGATCCGCCGCTGTTCTGACCAGATGAGCTTTTTTTCCGCCTCTTCATAACAGAGCCATTCATACGTGTCGTGTTCAGTAGGGGAGAGTAGAACCTTTGTTTCATTAACGAAGGCGACAAACACTGGCACTAACATCATTTTATTGAGAGAGGGGATGAAAAATGTTTCAACCGCGTCCGCGGAATAGAATTTGATCGGTTTCAGGCCTGTTTCTTCTTGCATCTCTCGAATCGCCGCTTGAATAGCTGTTTCGCCTTCGTCTATTCCTCCGGTTACCATTTGCCAGGTCTGGTCGAGATATCCGCCAGAGCAGCGGCGAAGGAGAAGGTAGCGAGGACCTGTGCTGGTATGAGTCATGATATAGAGACTGATGCAAGAGGGGGTCATATTCGCAAAAATAATACCTATTTTCTATGATTGAGTAAATGAAAAATTCAATTTTATTAAATTGCAAACGGGTATATAATTTTTGTATTAAAATGGCGGTTTTGTGAGCTCTATTATTAATAATTGTGTATATAATTGCTTGCTTTGGACTGGATGTGCCAAGCCCATGATCGATCTTGAGGAAGCGCGCCGGAGAATCGAGAGGGAAGCGGCCCTTTGGAAACCTGCGGTTCAGTCAGACTATTGGGACGAGTGGAGTCAAAAGCCGCATGAAAAGCAAGCCGATATCCGTGTCCGTGGAGCTCTTTGTGACTTTTTGCAGGCTGGGCGGTCAGGAAGGGTGGCGGTTGATTTAGGGGGAGGGGGAATCAATGAATCGGCTCTTCTTTTACTGGGACAGAATTGGAAAGTGCATGTGGTCGATACATCCAGAGTTGCGTTGGATGTTTTGAAAAACACGGTGCATGAGCGCCTTCCTGATGCAGCAGATCGATTGACCCTCTGTTGTGAAGATATGGGCGACTACAAGTTCCCTGAAAATGTATCGATTATCTTTGCGCATGATTCTCTTTTCTATTGCAATCCCGATAAATTTCTAACGTTATGGGATCGGGCTTTTAATGCTTTAGAAGATGGTGGGTACTTGATTGGGAATACATTTGCTAGGCCCTCTGATAAAAAGAGACAGGAGCAAGCCCGGGCAGATGGTGCTTGGTTTATGGATTCTCCAACCATCTATGCTTTGCTGCGTAAAAAGTACGAAATTTTGGAGCTCGATGATACCGATAATTGCTTTATGCGAGAGCCGAAGTATTGTTCATTTGTAGCATGTAAGATCAAATCAGATTAATTATCCCGTAATTACTTCAATCTTCTTTTTTAGAATTAATTATTATGATATAATTAATCAACTAAAAATTAAATCACTATGAATTCAACTATTCTTGGTTTAAGAAAAAATCGGGATCTGTTCCAGCAGGAATTAGACTGGAGCAATCTCAATAAGCATCCTGATGCCCCTCTTGCTGTAGTGATCGAGACCCCCACGGATCAAGATGGGTGTACAGGCTCATTTAAAAGTCGTACCCTCACTAGACCTATGCGCCAATGGGCCATTTTGCAAATCGGCCGAAGTCATCGAGTTTTGATCCAAGAAACGGATGACGCACATAGAATCCCAAAGATATTGAAAGGAGCGGTGGAGAAAACGGGTAGAAAAATAAATACCCTAGTTTTAAGCGGGGCAGGTGACACGGGTTCGATTGATTTTGGAAAAAGTAGTCTTACTGTAGCGGATGCAAAACATAAGGTTTACAAAGATACCTTAGCAAAAGGTTCAACGATTCTCTTGTGGGGTTCTAGGAATGGAAATGAACTCGACTACGCTTTTTCAACAGCATTGCCTCAAGTTCGCATTGTTGCCGCCAAACGCTTTTTAGATTCGTTTGATACGTTTATCCATCCTTATTTTTGTTCTCAGCATCGGGCGATAGAATGTTCGATGTCTGGAGAAAAGCCATTTGCCCGCGTACTTGAGAATGGAATCATTCAACAACCCTGCCAAAATGAGCGGCCGTCCAATTCTCAATTGAAATCTTTCAAGTCCTTCCTAGAAAAATTCGCGAACTCAGATGATTTTGGAGACCCAGTCGCACAGGTGTATTTAGGAAATAATTACAAGAGCGAAGATCTGGGATTCCCGCATGATGCATTTACCTCTCTTGAATGGATGAATCAAGCAGCTCAACAAGGGTTTGGTCCAGGCTATTATTATTTGGGCAAAGCTTATGAATTAGGCGAATGTTCCTTTATGAAATCGGATAAGGAGACCCTGAGCTGCTATCTAGAAGGCGCCGAGTTAAATGATCCATTTTCATTAGCAAGGCTTGGGATTGCATATGAGAGAGGGGATTTTAATTTAGAGCCATCTCCGATAAAAGCTGCCGAATATTATAAACGAGCTTTTGAACTTGGAATTGAAACAGCGGGATATCTCCTTTTTAGTCTTTATTTAAATTTTCCAGAATTAAGTCCTAAAGCCGATAAAATTGGACAAGAATGGCTTCGGTTAGCTGTGGAAAAAAGCTGTATGTTTTCGAGAAATATATTAGCTGTATCTCAAGAAATTCAAATCGCTGAATTTTCTGAGAAAAATTTTTTAGATTGGATCGACGCTCTCAATCAGACAAAAGGGCCGGAGGCTCCGATTGTTTTGATCATTCAATCTGCAAATGATTCAAAGAATGCCTTTGCTCCCATGTATACCATCCCTTATATCTCACCACTTTCTATTACCCATAAAATTGTTTTTCAACGACTTTCCGATGCTCAGGAACTCCACACTGTTTTGCGTACAGTCGTTGCAGAATATCCTTCTAAGAAAATAAATGGATTGATTTTCGATGCTCACGGAGGAAAAGAATCCATGCAGTTTGGAAATAGCCAATATTTATCTAGTGATATAGATCCAGCGGTTTACGATGATGTTTTAGATGACCGCCCTTGGGTTATTCTGAACAGTTGTTCAACTGGTTTAGGTTTTAATCAGGCTTTTTCTGCGGCTATTCCTCGAGCGGCTATTTTTGCATCTAAAGAAGAGCTAAGCAATTGGTCTAGTCAATTATATTACTGTGATCAACATAAAAGAGTAGAATTATCAAGCCAGGTTAATGGAAAAGAATTTGCTATTGTTTGCGAAAATGGAAAAGAAAGTAGCCCTTGTATAGCGCCGGGCGGATCCAATTGGCTAGCTATTTTAAATCAAATGCGAAAGCATGCTAAAGATGGAAATCCGCAAGCTCAATTTCAATTAGCGCTTTATTATTCTAATCAACCTGATGGCGCTGAAAAGTACAGAGATTTAGCGCTTAAATGGGCGCGCAAATCTGTGGAACAAGGATTTACTCCAGCCTACTCTTTGATTGGAAAGTTATTTGAAAAAGGGACTGAGACAGTACCTAAATCGGATGTTGAAGCCATCAAATGGTATCTTTTAGGGATGTCCAAAGGCGATCAGGCTTGTTATGAAGCAGTTGGAAGGTTTTATGCAGAAGGGCGTGGACGTTTGCCAAAAGCGGAGCTCATTGCGGAAAATTCATTTAAATTGGGAATGAGTCGCAATGATAAACATGCTGGCGTATCATTTGCTGAACAGATCCTTAGAAATAAAATGCTAAATTATAGTGGGAATGAGGAGCCACTTGATTTGATAAACCATTCTTTTTCTTTAGATTCCTTAGATCGCGCTTTTTATCTTAAGGAAGAATTGCATTTTGAGCCTAATAAACCCCAAATTCTTTCTCAGTTTTTAAGTGAATTAGAAGCTAGTAACCAAAAGAAAAAAGCTGATAGCGCTATCACTCTTGTCGTTCAGATTCCAGATCCTATTCGAGGAATCAATATGAGCCTAAACAATCGCTCGGCCATGCTAGAGTTGGCGAAAAAGAGTCGAGTTGAGTTTTGCATTTGCGAAAAGAAAGAAGATCTTCCTAAAGAGCTAAAAAAGGCGGTCAAAAAAGCTGGTAGGAAAATTGATACATTTATTTTAGATGGTCGATTGGAATATCCGAATCCTGATCTATGGAAGGAATTTTATGAGGCGCGAGACGTTCATCGTAATATTTACAAAGAAAATTTCTCTCCCACGGTAAAGGTATTTTTACTTGGATCTTATCACCAAGATGACGTGCAGGGCGCAATCAAGCGAGTCCTTCCGGGGAGTTGTGTTATGGCTGCAACAACTCTTTCTAGAGATACGCCCTTGCTATTTTCTTATCTTGCAAAAGAAAAAAGATTTGATTTGATGAATTTCAAATCTGAGAGCGAAATACAACAGCCCGCTATGAATCTAAAACGTTTCTTAGAAAAGCAGGCCGCAAATAATAATGCAGCAGCGGCGTTAGAGTTAGGAAAGAGATATAAAATTGGAGATGGAAGCGCATTTGCACAAAATGAGGATTTGGCAATCGAATGGTTTAGAATTGCTGCCGAACAAGGATCGGGTGAAGCTTGTGCTGAACTTGGATCGGGGCATTACTTGCAGCGATCTTCTTTGTTGAAATCAGAGGAAGAGGCGTTTCGATGGTTTGAGCGGGGAGCTGAGTTAAAAAATCCTCAATCTTTGTATAGTATGGGTTATTTTCTGTTAAAGGGGTTGGCGGGCAAAGAGGCGTCGGCAGCGGCCGCTGAGTCTTATTTTAAGCAAGCTGCTGAAATGGGTCATCAAGAAGCCATGTTTGTTTTATCCATTTTATATGATCCAGCAGGAAGCTACAATGAAGAAGGGATAGAAAGGTTGGAAAGTAAAGCCTATTATTGGTGTGAGAGGGCAGCGATAAGAGGACATCAAGCGGCAATTGAACGATTGGCTCTCTTAAAGGGACGTTAAATTCTCCTGGTGGCACTTTTTCTCTAAAAGCCAAGAAATACCCTTTCGTGGTATGAGCTATGGATATGGCTAAAAAATACGACGAAAAGGCCGTTCAGTCTTTAGACGCTCTGGCCCATATCCGACTCCGCTCTGGCATGTACATCGGCAGGTTAGGGGATGGTTCTCATCCTGACGATGGGATTTATGTGATGTTGAAAGAGGCGATCGATAACTCGATCGACGAATTCATCATGGGACATGGGAAAAAAATTGCAATTGAGCTCGATCCAAAAGAGTCTTTGATTTCGATTCGAGATTGGGGACGAGGCATCCCGCTCGGCAAGGTAATCGAGTGCGTCAGTCAGATCAATACGGGTGCAAAATACAACGATGATGTATTTCAGTTTTCTGTAGGCCTCAACGGGGTAGGGATGAAAGCGGTCAACGCGCTCTCTTCTCATTTCTTAGTCCGGAGTACGCGAGAGGGGGAATTTGTCGAAGCCCGTTTTTCCAAGGGCGTATTGCAGGAGAAGAAAAAGGGGAAATCGAAAGAGGAAGATGGAACCTATGTCGAATTTATTCCCGACAGCACTATTTTTAAAAAGTACTCGTTCCAGATCCCGTATATTTTAAAACGACTTTGGCATTACGCCTATCTGAACGTCGGTCTAACTCTTACATTTAATGGCGAGGAGATCCGCTCGAAAAATGGGCTGCTCGATTTGCTCAATGAAGAGGTAAAGGAAGATCGGCTCTATGAGCCGCTTCACTACCGCGGAAAGGGCGTTGAATTTGCCTTTCTTCATTCTTCAGGTTATGGCGAGACCTATTTCTCCTTTGTGAATGGCCAGTATACACAAGACGGCGGCACCCACTTATCAGCTTTCCGAGAGGGGATTTTGAAAGGGGTGAATGAGTATGCGAAGAAGAACTTTCAGGGAATTGACGTACGCGAGGGGATTGTTGGGACGATTCTCGTAAAGGTAAAAGACCCGGTTTTTGAGTCGCAAACGAAGAATAAGCTCTCCAATCAGGAAATCCGCAATGGGATTGTCCAAGAGGTAAAAGACGCGGTTCAGAACCTTCTTCTCATGCACGCCGAGACGGGGAAAAAGATCGTCGATCGGATCTTATTCAATGAGAAATTGAGAAAAGAGCTGGCGGCCGTTAAGAAAGAGGCGAAAGAGAAGCAGAAAAAGATCTCGTTTAAGATCCCGAAACTCCGCGACTCCAAATACCACTTTGGCGATGGAACAAAAGAGGGTGAAAAATCGGTGATCTTTCTCACAGAAGGGGAGTCTGCCTCGGCCTCTATTGTGATGACGCGCGATCCTTTGACTCAGGCTGTATTCTCACTGCGCGGCAAGCCGCTGAATGTCCATGGTATGAAGCTCGAGCTCCTCTATAAAAATGAGGAGATGTACAACTTGATGTCAGCCCTCAATATTGAAGAGGATCTGGCCAATCTTCGCTATGGCAAGGTGATTTTAGCGACCGATGCCGATGTGGATGGAATGCACATTCGAAATCTTCTCATCACCTTCTTTTTGACCTATTTTGAAGGGCTGGTGATGAATGGCCACCTCCATATTTTAGAAACGCCCCTTTTCAAAGTTCGCAACAAAGAACGGACGATCTACTGCTATTCCGAAGAGGAAAAGCAAGAGGCGGAAAAAGAGCTGAAAAGAGGCATTGAGATCACCCGTTTTAAAGGTCTGGGCGAAATCTCTCCTGGCGAATTTAAACAATTCATATCGAAAGACATCCGACTTCTTCCCGTTATGATTCAACATTATGCCGACATCAAACCAACGCTTGAATTCTATATGGGAAAAAATACCCCCGCTAGAAAAGCTTTCATCATGCAAAACCTGGTGAATCAAGATGGATGATCTGAAAGAGCAGATGAAGGATCACTTCATTCAATACGCTTCCTATGTAATCTTGGATCGTGCGATCCCGAATGTGGTCGATGGATTGAAGCCTGTTCAAAGGCGTATTTTGGAGACGCTCTGGCGTCTCAATGACGAAAAGCTCCATAAAGTGGCCAATGTCGTAGGCCAGACAATGCAATTTCACCCCCATGGTGACGCGCCGATTTACGAGGCGTTGGTCAATTTGGCGAATAAAGGGTATTTGCTCGATAGACAGGGTAACTTCGGTAATATCTATACAGGAGATCCTTCAGCGGCGTCGCGCTACATTGAAACGAGGCTTTCACCTTTGGCGCGGGAGACGATGTTCAATCCCGACATCACCGAAAAGATCCCCTCGTACGATGGCCGAAATTTAGAACCGGTGACTCTGCCTGCCAAAATCCCCCTTTTGTTGATGCAAGGAGCTGAAGGGATCGCTGTCGGTATGGCGACGCAAATTGCCCCTCATAATTTCAATGAGTTACTAGAAGCTGAAATCGCTTATTTAGAAGGTCGCAGCTTTAAACTCTTTCCCGACTTCCCCACTGGCGGGATCATGGATAAGAGCGATTATGATAAGGGTCGTGGCAAGATTAAACTGAGAGCCAAAATCGAGGTGAGAGATTCCAAAACCCTAGTGATTCGAGAGATCTGTTACGGAACGACGACAGAGAGCCTCATTCGATCGATCGATGAAGCGGCGAAAAAAGGGAAAATCAAGATCGAAGAGATCAATGATTACACGTCAAAAGATGTGGAAATCGAAGTGAAACTTCCCCGTGGTCAGTACGCGGAAGAGATGCTCGATGCTCTCTACGCTTTCACCGAGTGCGAAGTGGCGATCAATTCGCAAGTTATCGTTATTAAAGAGGGGATGCCGTGGGAGACAGACGTCAATGAGATCCTCGCTTATAATGCTGAAAAAGTGGTCTTTTTCCTGAAATGGGAACTCGAGATTGAAAAAGGGCGTCTCTTAGAGAAGATCTTTTATAAGACGCTCGAGAGAATTTTCATTGAAAATAGACTCTATAAGAAGATTGAAACGGTAAAGACACTCGAAGCAATCCATGACACCCTCGCCGATGCGCTAGCTCCTTATCGCAAAAAACTCATGCGAGAGCCAACCTATGAAGATCGAGAGCGCTTGCTGCAAATTCCGATCCGGCGCATTTCTCAATTTGACATTGATAAGAATAAAGACGAGATTGCAACGCTTGATCAAGAATTAAAAGATGTGGAAAAGCATCTGAGAAATCCGAAAAAATTTGCGATTGATCATTTGAGAAAGCTGCAGCAAAAATATGGGGCTGAATTTCCTCGCAAAACCCGGATTCGCTCTATTGAAGAAGTGGATATTCGCGCGATCGAAACGAAAGACATCAAAGTGGGCTATGATCTGCAAACCGGGTTTGTTGGAACGAAGGTGAGTGGCGCTTCTCAATTTACCGCAACGAACTTTGATAAAATCCTCATTTTTACAAAAGAAGGGACTTACAAAGCGGTCAATGTAGGGGAAAAGCAGTATTTCGAGAATCTCGTTTGGGCAGGAGTGGCTGATAAAAAAACCGTCCTCAATCTCGTCTATCGGAATAAGAAGAGTGGTCAGGTGTGGGCGAAGCGATTCGTCGTCGAAAAGTTCATTTTAGACAAGCCCTATCGGTACTTCGATGAAGAGAGCGAGCTAGAATATCTTTCCAACAATCCAGAATCGGCCATCGAGCTCAACTATACACCTCGTCCTAAACAAAAGGTAAAAACCGAAGCATTCGCTCTAAAAGACATTCCGATTTCAGGGGCTCAAACACGCGGCGTTCGCCTCTCAAAAGATAAGGTTCGAAAAGTGACTTCTCTAACGGGTGAGAAAGGAAAGAAAAAGTTCAGTCAGATGAACTTGTTTGAATAGCCCAAGCTCGTAGCATAAACGAGAACGATAGTAACGCAGAGAAGCAGAAAATTGTTTTTTCTCTGCGTCTCTGAGTTCTCTGCCAGCGCGTTTCGCGCCTCTGCGCTGATATGTTCTGTCTTTAGCTATTTAGGACTACCTTAATAAGAATCGAAAATTTATCATTTTGCATCTTTTTTAATCAGAGGTAAAATGTATGGAGTTGCGTGTTTCTAATGCCAATCAAAAACCAATTATTGAAGATGTTACGGTTAGACGGCAACCTCGGCCCAAAGGTGAAGAGGAAGCGCCTTTCACTGTTCCGAATGAATTGCCTTGTTCTGGAGTAAAAGGCCCAGATGTCAAAAGCCAATCTGGTGAGGAAAAATTCAGAAAATCGAGTGAATGGATTCGCGTATAGTCTAGGGCAGAGCGGGCCAATGACTGCTTTCGGTGGTAGTTGTTAGAGCGACGAATACTTCAGAGCGGATGAGCCAAACGTCATTTCGTTTGACCCATTGAGCTGAATAACGTCCCGCGATCACAAGAGGGCCATCTACACTTCCCCTCCGTGCTTCCCACTTACCCGATTCAAATGCGAGTGGCAAGTGAGAACTGACTTCGATT